>JAUXGP010000251.1 GCA_030621995.1 Psychrilyobacter sp. | reverse complement strand
TTTATCCTTGATTTTATTGACCTAGATTGAGTCTCTTATTTTGATTCTAAGAAAATAAAGGATGAATCATAAGGGAAAGTCCCTCAGAGGGGCTTCAGGGGCAAATGAATAGCGTCTTATTATGTCCCTTCTACTTTCTTCAGCATTTATGCACGATATCGTGCATCCTTTGGATTTTTTTAGTTTTCTATGTAAGACTTAAGTAGGATAACTTTAAAAAATACCATATAGGGCAGGTGATTAGAATGATAAGAGTTTATACAGATATTGAAGAACTGGATCAAAATATTTTTAATTATACCAATATGTCTTATAGGGGGAAGTTATTATTTATCTATATCTTGTCTAAACATGAAAATAATTTTCACTTTTCTCCCACAGAGATATCCAAAAAACTTGGCTGCTCAGTCAGTTTTGTAAAGAATGCCATGAGTGAACTTGAAAAAAATAATATTTTGTCTAAGATAAGTTCTAAAGAAGGTTCTCTTAGGTATGAATATATCTTTAATTTTTACAGGAGGCCTAAGAAGTGAGAAAGATCTCAAGAGGTTTTTCAAAAAAACAGCTCCTCAAAAATTTTGAGGAGCTGTTTTATTCTTTTATTGTTACCCTTAACTATCTACCTAACTTTTCTCTCTCCTAATATTAGGAGAGAGAAATAAAAAAAGAGTGAGGTCTGGAAAGATTTAAAATACCTCTAGTTTCTTTTTCTTCAGAGGCCATGCCCATAGAGCCAGATAGATTCCAGAAAAAGTTATCAATTTTATAAAGACATTATCTAAGTAAAAACTCCCCCCCAGGGCTAGAGCGGTGCTTGCAACAACTTTAAATTTAAACCTTACTATATAAGCCAGATCTAACTTTATATATTTTTTATTGAATGTAATGTATAGCAGCATAAAATTAACCATAGATGCTATGGCTGTAGCCAATGCCAATCCCCTGTGCTGAAATTGTCTGATCAATACTGCATTTAAAATTATATTTATTGTTATAGATATAACACTAAATATCACAGGCCTTTTTGTGTCTTTCATCCCGTAGAATGCACGACTCATCAGGTGGACTGCCGTATAGAAAAATAATCCCACCGAATAATAGATCAAACTCTCAGAGGTGATCGTTATGGAGTTTTGTGTAAACTCTCCATGACCCAAAACCAATTTTATTATATCTCCGGCATAAAATATCAAGACTCCCATACTGGGAATGATTAAAAACTGTAAGAAATTTAATCCCCGCTGAAGACTCTTGCTCACTATCTCTGTTTCATTGTTTGAGATAGCCTTAGACAGGGTAGGATAGATTACCGTAGCTATGGAAATACCAAATACTCCCAGGGGCAGATTATATATCCTTGTGGCATTTTCCAGTGCAGACACTCCTCCGCTGGCCAGATGGGAAGCAAAAAACTGATCCACTATACTGTTTATCTGCCTGGCAAAGATCCCAAGGAGCATGGGTATCATCAATATAAAGATCTTTTTCAGATCCTTATCTTTAAAATCTATCTTAAATTCATAGTTTTTGACTATCTTTATAAAGGCAGGCAAAACCACTAAAAATTGTAAGACTCCTCCTGCAACTACTCCCACTGCCATTGCCGTT
The DNA here is from genome assembly GCA_030621995.1 of Psychrilyobacter sp. GTDB lineage: Bacteria > Fusobacteriota > Fusobacteriia > Fusobacteriales > Fusobacteriaceae > Psychrilyobacter. The sequence goes on along the minus strand of JAUXGP010000251.1, from coordinate 1,544 downwards.
ACACCATATTGTTTACCGTAAACCATAATACTTATTATTATGGCAAAGTTAAAAAACAACGAGGTACTTGCAGGGATAAGAAATTTTTTAAAATTATTCAATATGGCAGAGATCATCCCGGCTAAGCCTATAAATACAAGGTAAACAGCCATTATTTTTAGGAGACTGGAAGCTATCACCTTGGTTTCCTGTGGATACCCTTGCACAATAAAATTTATTATATTGTCGGAAAAGATAACCATAAGGATGGTTATCAGAGTTGTAAATATAAACAATAGATTTAAAACTGAATAGATCAGAGATTTAGACTTTTCAGCCCCATATTTTTTTTCCTTATCGTTGTAGATTGGGATAAATATCGTTCCTAAGGCTCCCTCTCCCAATAGCTGCCTGAAAAAATTACTTATCTTAAAAGCACTGAAGTAGGCATCTGTATATTTCGTAGCTCCAAAATAATATGCAATCAGTGCTGTTCGAACCAATCCCAAAACTCTGCTGGCCAAGGTGATTATCATAATTAAAATACCACTTTTAAACATCCTAGATCACCCCACAAGGAGATTTTAATCTTATTCTATGTTCCAGTATCTCAATATCATCATCTCTGTATAACTCCAGAAGGGATAAAAATAGATATACCAGATGAAGTCTGTCTACAGCTTTAGAAAATATATCCTCTAAATAAACTTCTCTTCCCTCAGGCAGACTGCTCCATAGTTTACTTTTTTCCTCTTCCAGATCATATTTAACAGCTATATCGATCTCATATACATCTGTATTTTTTATATATTTAGAGTAGATATCAAAGATCAAGTTTCCACTCAAGTTAGATAGATCAAAATCTGTATTTGGAACCTTTATTATATTTTTTCCCTTACTGAACTTAGTATAAGAAACATTGTATTCATTTTCTAACTCTCTTATCTTTTCACTTAATTCTTTGAATAATTTATATTCGGCAAGTTTCTGAGAAAGGGCTTCCTCTTTTTTTTCCTTCTCCCTCATATTTAAGATAGACAGTGCTTTTATCTCCAACAGCTCACTGGCCACTCCTAAAAATTCCACCTTGATAGATACACTTTCTTTTCTGGCTTCCTCTATCATGGAAAGATATTCATCTATAAGTGTACTTATTTTTACCTCTGTTATCTTCATCTCTTTTTTTTCCAAAAGGTGAAGCAGAAGATCCAGCGGACCCTCAAAATTTTCTAATTTAATCTCTAATTTCATTTTTACCTTCTTTAATTATATTTTTTGTCACGAATCGTACGGACTACCTCTACCAAAGTCAAAACATCTGACACAGACTAAATTCTGACTTTTAAATACTGACAAAACCCTTACTCCTCCCTTGTTAACGGTTTCATCAGGTTATGAAATTTCTGCTTTATCCGCCTTTGATACGAGAGGCGGAAGCAGGTGGAGTTATAAAAAGTCTTTATTTTATAGTCGTTCAAAGTCTGCGTCTAAATTTTATAAAATTATTTGTATTAATCTTTTTTAAGTTGTGTCTTTTGGTCTTAGCTCCTAATTTTCAATTAATC
>JAUXGP010000233.1 GCA_030621995.1 Psychrilyobacter sp. | reverse complement strand
GATAGGTCATCGCGGGAAATATAAAATATCTGTAACAAGAATATTAGATATTGCTTTTCCTGAGCTAAGCAGTGTGGTTTGGTCAATACATCAAAAGTCTTCCTATGCTTTATTATTGGAGTTCCCTACAGTAGAAGATATTTCAAAAGCTCATTTAACCAAATTAACAAACATCTTATCTAAAAATTCTAGAGGACATTATGGTAAAGAAAAAGCTAAAGAAATTAAAGTACTTGCAACTAACTCAATCGGCACAAGCGAGTGGTCAATTGGTTTTGAACTACAACAAACCATAAGACTAATTCAACATACCCAATATGAAATAGATCTTTTAGATAAGAAAATCAAAGAAGCTGTGACGGCAACGAATACACCGTTATTAACAATTCCAGGAATATCCTATGTTCTAGCCAGTATTATCTTATCCGAAATTGGAAATATTAAAAACTTTTCAAATTCTGGAAAATTATTAGCTTTCGCAGGATTAGAACCTTCAACTCATCAATCAGGCAACTATACTGCAACGATGGCTAGAATGGTTAAAAGAGGATCTAAATACCTCCGCTGGGCTCTATTACAAGCAGCTAGAACAGTAAGTGCGAGAGTCCCAGTTTTCGAAGAATACCTATCTTTAAAGAAATCTCAGGGAAAACATCATTTAGTAGCTATGAGTCATACAGCAAAAAAATTATTAAGAGTTATATTTCATTTATTAAATACAGAAGAAACATTTATAAGTAGTTAATTAAAAAAATTAAAATCGATATACTCTTTTTGTAATGTAATTTTTTTAAACTTAACTCTGAAAAAATATCAATTATTTTTACTTGACTTCATATAGTTAGTCTTTAGCAGGTTAAATGAAAGGCACCCACCTTTTTTTTCGAATCAATTTTATTGAATATCTCCACAGCCTTGCTGCTTTTTTCAATATAATACTTTATCCCGGCTGCTTCAAGCTCTTTTTTAACCTCATCTGCCACATCCATACGACCTGAATATCCTGTTCCTATAACCAAAACCTCTGGCTGATAATCTAAAATTTCACCTAAATCTCTCACTTGCAGATAGTGTCCCTGGCTCCTCCACCAATTTGACTTGACCTTCTCTGAAAATATTATAAGATCTGAATCAAAAATACTGCCGTTCACCTTCATTCTTCCAAACGAATAACTTTCAATTATCATAGCACCCACCCTTAAAACTTTTTTTATTTATCTTTATTTATTCTAAAAACTATCCTTCATTCCTTCAATAAAGAAAATTTGTTAATTTTGTATAAAAAAAATGGAGGAAAATGGTGCATTTTTATCTATGATATTGTTTAAACATCCTTTTTATTTTTGTTCATATACATATAGTAGGTTAATATACTCTTCATGTCTGTGGTAATTTTTTCCATTTCTTCTAATTTTATCCACTTAGTTGTGAGATCTTCTGTTTCATCTAATTCCAATTCCAATGGTTTTATTTCATTGCTTTTTAATTTAACTATATAAATATACAATTTTTCAGTGGTATATCCTGGTGATGATGCTAAAGCTTCCTTAGATTCATATATTATTTCTACATCATCCATTGTATACCCGGTTTCTTCTCTCAGTTCCCTTTCCAGTGTTGATTTAGCTGTTTCTCCCTCTTCTATTATTCCTGCCGGTATTTCCAATAGATGCGAATTTGTTCCAGGTCTGTATTGTTCCACCAGGAGAGTTTTTTCTTCTTTTTCATCTAACACCAACACACCTATGGCATCGGGTTTATTTATATACTCCATCTTCAATTCCCTGGTAGGATGATCTTTTAACTGAATCTTTAAAAACTTTAATTCCGATAACTTCATAAAATTCTCCCTCATATTTTTAAAATTTATATTGCCCAGTTTCCACTTCTAAAAATTGGTGTTAGGTCTCCATTCTCATCAATTCCGTCAATCGATAGATCCTTTGATCCCACCATAAAATCCACATGTACCAGACTGTCATTTACACCATTTTTCTCCAATTCTTCCGATGTCATCTCTGTTCCGCCATCTATACAACTTCTATAGGCCATTCCAAATGCAAAATGACATGATGCATTCTCGTCAAATAATGTATTATAAAAAATAGTGTTGGTATTAGATATAGGTGAATCCACAGGAACCAGTGCTATTTCCCCTAGATATTTAGCCCCTTCATCTGTTTCCAATAAATTTTTCAAAATTTCATAACCTTTTTCAGCTGTAAATTCCACTATTTTTCCATCCTTAAACGTCAATTTAAAGTTATCTATCAGGTTACCGCCATAGTTTAACGGCATTGTACTGGACAAAACTCCATTGATTCCGTCTTTTTTCGGCATGGAAAATACTTCCTCTGTAGGAATATTCGGATTAAACACCACACCATCTTTAGTTATAGATGCTCCTGCCTTCCATATTTGTTTAGGAGACATCTCTACATATAGATCTGTACCCTCAGACTTATAATGTAATGTTTTAAATTTCTTAAGATTTAATACCTCGACCTTACTCTTTAAATTTATATCATGATTTTTCCATGCTTCTACAGATTTCCCTTCTTCTACTCTTGCTGTAGAAAATATACTCTCCCACAATTTCTCCACCGCTTTATCTTTCTCGAGACTTGGATATACTTTTTTTGCCCAATTTTCAGATGGGACTGCCAAAACACACCAAGCATTCTCATCACACATCACTTTTTCTCTATAATTTTTTAATGCAATGGAATTTGACTTAGCTGCAGCTGCAACCTTTTTAGGATCGATATCTTTCAGTAATTCAGGATCTGGAGAGATCACATGTAAAAATGCCGCTCCTTCTTCTGCCAGGTCTTCCATCTGCTTTATCGTCCATTCAGGAAAATCTTCCAACGTTTCTATAGATATATTTTTAAACCTGGTATAGCTCAATATATCATCATTCCAATTATGGATAACATCTTTCACACCCATTTCATAAGCCTTCTCAGTTAGCATCCTTACAAATTCTACAGCATGTATAGGGGTATTAATAAACAATTTTTGCCCCTCCTGTATATTCACACCTATTTTTAATGCCAATTCTGCATATTCTTCCAATTTCTTTATCATAAATATCTCCCCCTTTTTTATTAATTACATTATATAGTAATTTTATATTTTTGTATCTACTTTTTTCACTATCCATCAAAACATATCAAAAAAGGAGTCATCAAAATTAATTGATGACTCCCTCTGTTTTTTGAATTTCTCCAAAAAATAAAAAAGACTTGGCAAGTTCCTATCCTCCCAAGGGGCTGCCCCCTAAGTACTTTCGGCGTTTACGGACTTAACTTCTGGGTTCGGAATGTGACCAGGTG
>JAUXGP010000211.1 GCA_030621995.1 Psychrilyobacter sp. | reverse complement strand
TGCAGTAGCTAGGCATGGTTCTGAAAGATTGAGCCATCAAATGGCTATACAAACAGGTGCTAACCTTTTAAACCTAGGTTTATCCAATGTGGAACTGCCTGTTTCAAGCGACATGGCACTCCAGGCATATGGAATAGGGTCTAATTTAGGGATCTTAAGTTATTCAAGGAAACATGAATTAGAAGCAGACAGATTAGGGCTGATTTTTATGGCTATGGCAGGATATGACCCTAAAGAAGCCGTAGAGTTTTGGAAAAGAATGGCAGAAGGTAGCAGGAATGGAGGGAATGAATTTATGAGCACCCATCCATCCCATGAGCATAGGATAGAAGATATAGAGAGAGAGCTCCCGGAAGCCATGAGTTATTACAATAAATAATGTTGACAGAGTAAATTGATATGGTTTATAATTAATTATAAATTATATAAAACTTCGGGGCAGGGTGTGATTCCCTACCGGCGGTGATAGTCCGCGAGCTTAGGCTGAATCAGTGAAATTCTGATACCGACAGTAGAGTCTGGATGATAGAAGTTATTTAAAAAAATTGGAATAAATATCCCAAATTTTAATGCCCTAAGTTTACTTGGGGTATTTTTTTATTAGGAGGAAGAAAAAATGGAAGAAAGAAACACTAAAATAGGTGGATTGGCAATAGTTTTAGCTGCCAGTCTATGGGGGTTAGACGGGATAGTTCTTACACCGCGTTTGTATAATCTAGATACAAAATTTGTGGTATTTATGCTGCATCTGCTGCCCTTTATAGGGATGAACTTTATATTTTATAAGGAATACAGAGTTTTAAAAAAGTTTACTAAGTATGACTATATCTTTATGACTTTAGTTGCGGTCTTTGGAGGGGTAATAGGTACATTATCCATTGTAAAAGCACTTTTTTTATTAAATTTCCAGCATCTGACAATAGTAACACTGCTGCAAAAATTACAGCCGGTATTTGCCATTGTTTTAGCCAGGTTTATTCTCAAAGAGAAGATAGCTAAAAAATTTGTTGTATGGGCTATATTAGCTTTAGCAGCAGGTTATTTTTTAACTTTTGAATTTAAAAATCCGTTTTCTGTTGAACACCAGAATATGCTGGAAGCATCGATGTATGCTATAGTTGCAGCCTTTGCATTTGGAAGTTCTACTGTCTTTGGAAAAAGAATGGTGTCTACAATTACACATAAACAGACATTATTTTTCAGGTATGGACTCACAACACTGATTCTTTCAGTCATAAATGTTTTAAGCAATAATTTAGGTGAATTTTCCAAAATAACCACTCTTAACTGGAAGATATTTATAATCATTGGATTGACCAGTGGAAGTGGAGCAGCATTTATATATTATTATGGATTGAGACAGGTAAAAGCAAATGTAGCTACCATTTGTGAACTTTCATTTCCCATCTCAAGTATCTTATTTGACTATCTCTTCAATGGAAGCATCTTATCTCCATTACAATGGGTAAGTATGAGTATTATGGTTTTTTCCATAATTAAAATAACTAAGTTAAAAACAAATTAATATTACCCTATTTTTGTTAGTCTCTATTGTGCTATAATGACCCTATTTAACTAAAAAGGATGTGAAGGAATAAATGAAAAAAATATTTAAGTTAGTAGTTGGTTGTTTAATCTTGGGAAATCTGTTATTTGCAAAGGAAGTAGATATAAAGATCCTAGGGACTTCTGATGTACATGGGAGGATCTCACCGTGGGATTATTCCACTGACAGGGAAGATTATTCAGGGGGATATGCACAAATTTCAACCTTAGTAAAAGATTATAGGAAAACAAATGATAATGTTGTTTTAGTGGATTTAGGAGATTCTATTCAGGACAATGGAATTGAAAAATTTAATGATATCTATTATAAGGAAAATAAGCATCCCATCATGCAAATTTACAACACTATGGGATATGATATGATTGTCCCGGGAAATCATGAATTTAACTTTGGAATGGATTTTTTAGACAGAGCTTTGAATCAGTTTGATGGAGAGATCTTAGCTGCAAATGTCTATACTAAATCAAATAAAAATTATTACAAACCATCCACTATAATAGAGGTAGAGGGAGTAAAAATAGGAATAATTGGTGTGACAACTCCCCTTATAGAGCAATTTGAGGAGGGAACTGATAATCTAAGAGACTTAGTTTTTAGAGACCCGATTGCAGATATAAAAAAAGAAATAGTAAGATTAAAGAGCGAAGGGGTAGACAGTATTGTATTATTAGCTCATATGGGATTACCCAATGAGAATAATATAGCTGGAACAGGGGTAGCAGATGTAGCTAACGAAATTCCAGAGATAGATGTTATCTTAGCCGGACATTATCATAAAAATATATCTGAAAAAATAATCAATGGTGTATTAATCACCGAACCATATAAATATGGTAGGGCAGTCTCCGTAATAGATTTAAAATTTGATGTGGTGGATAAAAAAGTCAAATTATTGTCTAAAGGTACTGAAACTGTATCAGTTAAAGGTATAAAATCAGATAAAGATATTGAAGATATTTATAAAAAATTTCATGATAAATTAAGGGCAGATGCTAATATTGTTGTTGGTGAAACAAAAAAAAATCTAGTCCCTGAAAATGAATTGAAGGGGATTCCTGTCATCTATACTAGAGATACAGGTCTAGCTACTTTATTTGGAGAAGTAGGATTTTATTTTGCCAAGGAAAGTGGTGTGGATGTAATTGCACTTTCGGTGGATCAAGAACATGCAAAGTTAGACAGGGGACTGATTAAGAAGAAAGATATCAACTATAACTATAGATATACAGGAGGAGAGATCACTGTATATGAGGTTACAGGCAGAGATTTAAAGGATTATTTAGAATGGTCGGTAGCCTACTATAATACTATAAAAGATGGAGACCTGCTGCTTAGTTTTAATCTGGATAGAAGAAGTGAAAAATATGCTACATATGATTTTGCTAAAGGAATTACCTATGATATCGATGTTAGAGAGGAATCAGGAAATAGAATTAAAAATTTAACTCTTCTAAACGGGACTCCTGTCCAAGACAATACAAAAATTAAGCTGGGAATGAACTCATACAGAATGGAAAGAATGCTGGCTAAGGGTGGAGCCCTGGAAGGCAGAGCTAATATTAAGAAAACTTGGGATTCCAAAGAAGTGTATGGTGAGATGGATGATACTATTAGATATATGACAATGAAGTATATTAAAGATGTCAAAAATGGCAGAATAGATATAGAAGCTAGTAATAACTGGAAAGTCATCGGCTTACCTGATAATAAAGACAGTAAGTTAGCTAAGAAACTATTAAATCAGGGTAAAATAAACCTGCATAATAAGGGGAGGGCAACAAATATTTCCTCTATTACTTTAGAAGATATACAATAGATAAAGTAAATATATAAACCACCTATTCAAATTCACTGAATAGGTGGTTTATTTCTAAATTAATAAAACTTAATTCAACCCTTGATTAATCATTAAAATTGAGGTATATAATAGTATTAGCTTTTATTTTATATTATTCATCAACGGAGGGAGAATATTATGACAGAAAAATGGGAAAAAGTAATGGAATTAGTGTCTGAAATCAATAAAAATAACTTTGAAGATTTTAATGATAACATTGTCTATCACTA
>JAUXGP010000075.1 GCA_030621995.1 Psychrilyobacter sp. | reverse complement strand
TATTTAATTTGAATTTTGAAAATACCAATAAATATGACAGTTTAACAGGTGTATATTCAGAGGAATATTTTATTAATTTTTTAAAAGAAATAACCTCTGCCAATAAGATGGATGACTCGGCTTTATTTATTGTTTATCCACCGAGGTTGAGAATAAATGAAAAGGATTTTTTTTCAGATTCAATATTGAAGGGGATATCGGATATTTTGAAAAAACATACAAAGTCAGATGATGTTATAGGTCTCCTAAATAAAATATATTTTATTATCTATATGAAAAAGATAGGCGGCAAGGAAGTAGAAAAATCCATTGAAAACAGACTGGAAAAAATATTTGAAGGACTGGAAAAAAAATATTCTAATGGAGGACCTTGTACCATACAGGTTGAATTGATCTCGATAAAAGAATCTATGTCTTACATTATAATTAAATCAAAGATAGATAAAATTATATATCAAAAATAAAAAAATTATAATTAGGAGGATCTAAAGGTTATAAATTTTTAGATCCTTTTTATTTGTAAAATTAAATATAAATGATGTAATATATTTATAGAGAAAAAATGTAAAACAGGAGGGAATTGTGAATAATAAAATTATAATTAGGGGAGCTCGCGAGCATAACCTTAAAAATCTAAACTTAGAGATACCAAAATATAAATTTGTAGTTATTACCGGGGTAAGCGGAAGCGGAAAATCATCCCTTGCCTTTGATACCATATATTCAGAGGGACAGAGGAGGTATGTAGAAAGTCTGTCAGCCTATGCCAGGCAATTTATCGGGCAGATGACAAAACCAGACCTAGACAGTATAGAGGGGTTATCTCCGGCAATATCCATCGAGCAGAAAACAACCAACAAAAATCCCAGATCAATTGTAGGAACCATGACTGAGGTATATGACTATATGAGATTACTGTATGCTCATATAGGAACGGCATATTGTCCCATATGTCATTCCCCTGTAAAAAAGCAAAGTGTGGATGAGATTGTAGATACCATTGTGGAAAAGGGAGATTTAGGGGATAAACTCCTGCTCCTATCCCCGGTTATAAAGGATAAAAAGGGTACCCATAAAAACCTATTTATCAACTTAATAAAAAAAGGGTTTGTAAGGGCCAGGGTAGATGGAGAGATCTTATACTTAGAGGATGAAATAGACTTAGATAAGAATAAAAAACATGATATAGAGGTTGTTATAGACAGGTTGATAATAAAAAAAGAAACTGAGTTTTTAACTCGGCTGACAGATGGAATAGAAAGTTCCATCGGATTATCTGAAGGCAGAGTCATAGCCAATATAAATGGAGCAGATCATTCCTACAGTGAAAATTTTACCTGTCCCAACCATGAAGATATAGAGATCCCTGATATCAATCCCAGATTATTTTCCTTCAATGCTCCCTATGGGGCCTGTCCGGAGTGCAACGGATTGGGGAAAAAACTGGAGGTAGATGAAAATAAGCTGATCATAGATGAAAATAGATCTATTAGAGATGGGGGAATTCATATCCCTGGGGCTTCCAGCACCAAGGGTTATGTATGGACCATATTTTCTGCCATGGCAAAAGCCTTTAAAATAGATTTAGATAAACCCTTTAAAAAATTGACAAAAAAAGAAAAAAATACCATATTCTATGGAAGTTCCGGAAAAAAATTTAAAGTTGATTATATTGGACGGGAATTCAGCTATAACGGGATGAAGAGTTTTGAAGGAATAGTCAAAAATCTGGAGAGAAGATACTATGAAACCAGCTCCGAATCTATGAAAGATGAGATAGAGAATAAATATATGATGCGTAGAACCTGCAACAGCTGTCACGGTAAGAGACTCAGAGATGAGGTTCTGTCCATCACAGTGAATAAGATGAATATCATGGATGTGAGTTTTTTAAGTATAAAAGACTGTTTAGTATTTTTCACCGATCTTACTCTGACTCCTAAGGAGGAGACCATTGCTAAGGATATATTGAAGGAGATCAGGGAACGGCTTAATTTTATGATAAATGTAGGTCTAGATTATCTCAGCCTTGCCCGGGAAACGAGAACCCTGTCTGGAGGAGAGTCCCAAAGGATTAGGCTGGCCACTCAAATTGGAAGTGGGCTGACAGGGGTGCTCTATGTATTGGATGAACCGAGTATAGGTCTGCACCAGAGGGATAATGATAAATTATTGAAGACCCTGAACAGACTTAAGGAATTAGGGAATACCCTGATAGTTGTGGAACATGATGAAGATACCATGATGCAGTCGGATTACATTTTTGATCTGGGTCCCGGGGCGGGGAGATTTGGCGGGGAGATAGTAGCCAAGGGGACTCCTAAACAAATTATGAAATCCAAAAAATCTCTCACTGGGAAATACCTAAAGGGCGAGATCAGCATAGAGATTCCGAAAAAAAGGCGTATATCCAAGGAACATTTGGAGCTGCTGGGAGCTTGTGGAAACAATCTAAAGAATGTGGATGTAAAGATACCCCTGGGGATAATGACTGCCATCACAGGAGTCAGCGGGAGTGGTAAATCCACCTTGATCAATCAAACCCTGTATCCTATACTATTCAACAGTTTGAATAAAGGTAAACTATATCCACTGAAATATAAAAAAATAAAGGGTGCAGACCAGCTAAATAAGGTGATAGATATAAATCAAAGTCCCATCGGCCGGACTCCCAGGTCAAATACCGCCACCTATACCAAGATGTTTGATGATATTCGTGGAATATTTGCTGAAACTCGTGAAGCTAAACTTCGTGGATACCAAAAAGGCAGGTTTTCCTTCAATGTTAAGGGGGGGCGGTGTGAAGCTTGTCAGGGGGCTGGAATCATTAAGATAGAGATGAACTTCCTGCCGGATGTATATGTGGAATGTGAAGTATGTAAGGGAAAGAGGTATAATCGGGAAACTTTGGAGATAGAGTATAAGGGGAAAAATATATCTGAAATTTTGGATCTCAGCGTAGGAGATGCCTATGGTTTTTTCAATAAGATCCCATCTCTGGAGAGAAGGTTAAAGGTATTGATAGATGTAGGTTTAGACTATATAAAATTGGGTCAGCCTGCCACTACCCTGTCTGGGGGGGAAGCCCAAAGGATAAAGTTAGCTACAGAACTGTCTAAGATGAGCAGGGGGCATACCATCTATATCTTGGATGAACCTACTACAGGGCTTCATTTTGAGGATATAAGAAAGTTATTGGAAGTACTAAACAGGCTGGTGGATAAGGGGAATAGCGTGATTATAATTGAGCATAATTTAGATGTGGTAAAAACAACGGATTATGTGATAGACATTGGTCCTGAAGGAGGAGACGGCGGCGGAGAAATCATAGCTGCAGGGACACCGGAAGAAATAATTAAATCCAAAACTTCCTATACAGGGAAATATCTGAAAAAATTAATTGTGTAAAAAGCAAAAGAATCTTAGGAGCGTTCATAGAAAAAACCTCCTTTACAAGATGTGATTATTTTGTTATAATACTTTGAATTCATATCTAGGTTTTGGGGTGTCGCCCTTGGCTTGGTTTGGATAATTTAATTTTTAGGAGGAACAAACAATGGCAATGAGAACTAAAGCAGAAATCATCAAAGATTTCGGAAAATCAGCAACTGATACAGGGTGTACTGAGGTACAAGTAGCTATATTAACTGAGAGAATCAATCACTTAACTGATCACTTAAGAACTAACAAGAAGGATCATCATTCTAGATTAGGATTAATGAAAATGGTTGGTAAGAGAAGAAGATTATTAGACTACATGATCAAGAAAGATTTAGCAGGTTACAGAACGTTAATCTCTAAATTAGGAATAAGAAAGTAATTAATTAGACAGGTCTTGGACCTGTCTTTTTTTTATTGTACAAACAGTTTTTATGTTGTATAATTTTGGTAACAGACGGAGGGTGATTAACATTAATATGATAGAATTTTTTATAGCTAAAAAGCATATTTTAGAGAGGAAAAGACAGAGTATAATAGCCATATTGGGGGTAGCTATCGGTGTAACTGTACTTACAGTTTCCATAGGAATAGCCAATGGGCTGGATAAAAATATGGTAGACAGTATACTGTCGATAAGTTCCCATATAGTAGCCACAAAGGACGGGGAAGCCATAGATGACTACAGGGAGCTGCAGACACAGATAGAGTCGGTAAAAGGTGTAAAGGGGGTAGTGCCGCAGATTTCTACCCAGGGGATCTTAAAGTATCATGGTATTTTTGGCTCCTACGTATCGGGAGTAAAGATAAACGGATTGGATTTTGATGATGCCAAGACAGCTATGAACCTGGATAAAAAAATAGTTGCCGGAACAATGAATATAAAAAAACCTACAGAATTTTTGATAGGAAAGGAATTATTTGATCAGCTGGGAGCAAAATTAGGAGACAGAATTACTGTGGTATCTGCTGATAACAGGGAGATGTATCTGACCATAGTAGGAGTTTTCCAGTCGGGATACTATGAATATGACACCAGTATGATAATAGTTCCGCTGCGAGCTGTACAAATTTTATCCTATACCGGTGATACGGTCACCAGTTTAGAGGTATTTTTAGATGATGTATATAGTGCAACAAAACTTTCAGGGGAGATCCGAATAAAAACCGATATGAGCACCAGAACTTGGGGAGACCTAAATAGAAATTTACTGGCTGCCCTGTCTTTGGAAAAAACAGTGATGATTTTGGTGTTTTCATTGATAGTCATCATTGCAGGATTTGTAGTATGGGTAATATTAAATATGCTGGTCAAGGAAAAAACAAGAGATATTGGAATAATGAGATCTATGGGGTTCAGCAGTAAAAATATAATGAGAATATTTATGCTGGAAGGACTTTTCCTGGGATCTTTAGGAATCTTGGTCGGTCTCAGTACATCAGGGGGGATCCTCTGGTATGTAAAGGACAATACAATAAATCAGATAACCAATATATATTATTTAAATAAGATACCTGTAGAGATAACTTCCAAGGAAGTATTTATAATAGTAGGAGCAAATATAGTTATTATATTTTTATCCAGTATTTTCCCGGCATATAAGGCAGCGAAATTACAGGTAGTGGAAGCACTGAAATATGATTAAGGAATCTGCGGCTTAAACTAAAAAAGGAAAAAAACTGAATCACTAATGTCGCTAATAGACACGAATGAAATTATTTTTTGACACAGATGCCACAGATAGAAAAGGATTAACACAGAGATAAAGCTTGTAATGTATGAGTTGTTATTAAAAGAAAATAATCTGTGAAAATTGGATTTAAAATTTGTGGAATCCGTGTCAAGTGTTTTGAAAAATAGGAGATGAAAAATGTCTAATATAATACTAAAGATAGAAAAGTTAAATAAACACTATAAGGATAAAAAAAGAGATATACATATATTAAATGATTTGGATTTTGAGATAAACAAGGGAGAATTTGTTTCGGTGCTGGGAAAATCCGGTTCGGGGAAAACTACATTTTTAAATATGATTGGGATGCTGGACAGGCCGGATTCGGGAGATGTATACTATGCAGGTCAAAATGTAAGTAAGGCACATAGCTCAAAGATAGACCTCCTGAGAAATGAGATGTTGGGATTTATATTTCAATTTCACTACCTTTTACCAGAATTTACAGCCCTGGAAAATGTCATGCTGCCAGGTCTTATCGGGAAGAAAAAAAGCCGTGAAGAGGTAAAAAGAAGAGCAGCAGAACTGCTTATAGAGATGCAGTTGGGAGATCGACTGGACCATAAACCTACAGAATTGTCTGGTGGAGAAAAACAAAGGGTAGCCATAGCCAGGGCTTTAATAAATGAACCTAAGATAATATTAGCCGATGAGCCTACAGGGAATTTAGATGAGGAAACCAGTGAGGTAATCCATAACCTCCTGAGGAAAATATGCAGAGAGAAGAACCAAACTATAATAGTGGTGACCCATAGTACGGAACTGGCAAATATCACAGATAAAAGGTATCATCTGACTAAGGGGAAATTAGAACTGGTAACTGATTAGAAAATTTAAAAAAATAAGTTTGAATGAACCTTGACACGAAGAACACGAAGGGTATAAAGAGGTATAGCGGTTGTTAATTATTCTTGGTGATCTTTGTGTGGAGAGTTTAAAATAGAATTTATAGATTAAAATCTTATAATTACTTTATATAGTAGTTATAAGTTTTTAGTTTGTATGAAATATAACCGGGGGGCGTAAGATGAAAAGTTTTGAAGAAATATTATCGAAAGCACAACAGCAGGAGGGAAAAAAGATTATCTCTGTAGCTGTGGCTCAAGATAGGGAAGTATTGTTATCTGTGGAGGAAGCCAGGAAAAAAGGTGTAGTAGATGGAATATTAGTAGGAGATGCTGCCAAGATAGAAAAGATAGCCAAGGAGCTGAATATAGATCTGGCTAACTACAAAATCATCGACAAAAAAAATGATGTAGAAGCTGCCAGACAGGCTGTGATAGAGGTATCTAGTGGAAGAGCGGATATGCTGATGAAAGGATTGGTCGATACAGGTGTAGTGTTGAAAGCTGCATTGGACAGGGAAATTGGGCTTAGAGGAGAGGGGATACTATCTCATGTTGCTGTATTTGAAATTGAAAACTATGACAGGTTGTTTTTTATTACAGACGCGGCTATGAATATAGCACCGGACTTGGAAACTAAGAAAAAAATAATAGATAACTCTGTAAAGGTGGCTCGTGCCCTGGAAATAGAAACTCCTAAAGTGGCTTGTATTTGTGCCAAGGAAAAAATGAACCCGAAGATGCCGGATACAGTGGACGCACATGAACTGGAAGAGATGAGCAAAAGGGGTGAGATAAAAAATTGTATAGTAGGAGGACCTTTTGCACTGGATAATGCCGTATCAATAGAGGCAGCTAAACATAAAGGGATCGAGCATGAAGTGGCTGGAAGGGCAGATGTTTTGCTGGCTCCGGATATCGAAGGCGGAAATATCCTATATAAATCTATATCTTATTTTGCAAGATCTAAGGGAGCAGGATTGATAGTAGGAGCTACAGCGCCAATTATCTTAACTTCCAGAGCAGACAGTGAAGAAACTAAGTTAAATTCAATAATATTAGGGGCAATGACAGCAGGTAAATTATAAAAGCGGTTATGCTGCTGAATAATTATTCATTATCAATTACTAATTATTAATTCGGCTAAAAGCCGTTGGGGGGCAAAAATGAGTTACAAAATATTAGCAATCAATCCAGGATCTACATCTACAAAGATAGCAATCTATGAAAATGAGAAGGAGATCTTTGAAAAAACTCTGAGACATACAAACGAGGAGTTGGCACCATTTGAAAGTATCTCGGATCAATTGGAATTTAGAAGGGAAGTTATCTTAGACGCAGTATCTGAATCAGGAATAAAACTTGATGAATTAGCAGCTGTTGTAGGCAGGGGTGGGTTATTAAAACCGATTGCCGGTGGAACTTATGAAGTAAATGAAAATATGCTGGCAGATTTAAAGGTAGGAGTATTGGGACAGCATGCATCGAATTTAGGTGGAAGGATAGCCCATGAGATAGCTTCTACCATCTCAAAACCTTCGTATATTGTAGATCCTGTAGTAGTAGATGAGTTAGATGAGGTAGCCAGAGTATCG
>JAUXGP010000071.1 GCA_030621995.1 Psychrilyobacter sp. | reverse complement strand
TACTATTACTATATAAATTATATAGTAATAGTATTTGTACGAAAAATTATGTATATAGATTAAAATAATTAATACTTTGGGCATAAGTTTATAAAATGTCCACCCAATAAAGTGAAATTAATAACAAAGTTGTCGCAGTATTATCTTTTTTTAATTTTGTCAAAAAAGTTAAAGTTTAATTCTTTTCTAGGTGTTTCTTAACTAAACTTTCACTCTTTCTTACAATTTCATCAATCTCTAAATTTTTAGGATATAGAGGAGGGAGGAATGTTAGATCAACATTTGTAGATTTAGGAAATTTATTCCCAATAGGCATAGCATTATAAGCCCCATCGATGACAAATGATTGAATTGGTATATTTAAAGTTTTACTTAATATAGCAAAAGCTTTTTTAAATTGTGCCATCTCTCCATCTCTGCTTCTGGTTCCTTCCGGGAATATAACCAGATTTTTACCCTGACGAAGAACCATAGCAGCAGCTTGTAAAGTAGTAGTTAAACTATCTGTTTCACCTAAAAGAATGATGTTTCCATGATTTCCTACCCATTTTCGGAAATTACTCTTAAAATGTTTTTCCACAGAAAGAAAATAAGTTTTAGATAAAGTATTATTATCAATAGCATCATTAAAAATAAAAGCATCTAACATACTTTGATGATTTCCTATAAAGATAGAAGGTTTATCGCTAATATTTTCTAACCCATTTTTATTGATTTTTATATGGGCTTTAAAAAATAATGTGAGTAAAAACTTAGAAAATTTAAGTGTACAACTAGATGTAGGGATAAATAGATCTATGTCTTCATTTAAAATTTCAGACCAATTACTTTTCTTTTCTGTTATTTCAACACCTGTTTCATGTAAAAAAGTAGATAAATCAAAAATATTTGGGTATTTAGAAATCTCCTTCTCTACAATAAGAACATTAAAAGTATTGCCAATAAATGAAAAAAGTTCAACAAAATCAAGGGAGTCCATTCCAAGATCTAGTTCGAAATGATCCTTAGGATTAGGAGTAATTCCTTTTAATGTTTTTATATAATTTTTTAACACTATATATTCTTGAAATGTTGGTTCCTCTACCTGTTCGATGATTTTTTTATTGTCTTCTAATAGATCATTTAACATAAATCGACGTAATTTTCCTAATTTTGTTTTAGGAAGCTCCTCAGAAACTATTTTTACATCTAATATTTTCTTATAATTAGGTGCAGTAGTATTGTAGGAGTCTATAATATTCCACTTAATAGTTTCCTCTATATTTTCTATTTTTTGATTTTCTATTTCGATTAGATTGGGATATATAATAGCAATTAGATGACTTTTATATTCTGTAACTGCCATCTCTTGAATAAGATCAGAGCTTTTCATAATAATATCTTCAATATCCTGTGGGTTGATATTTTTACCATTAGGCAGAACTATCATCTCTTTTTTTCTGCCAATGATGTAGAGGTGACCATCCTTGAGTTCACCTAGATCCCCAGTATGAAACCATCCATCTGAATCGATAGCTTCGGCAGTAGCTTCAGGTTTATTATAATAACCTTTCATAACATTAGCACCACGAACTACGACTTCTTTATCATCATTGATCTTAACTTCCACTCCATCTAAGGGTACACCACAAGATCCAGGGACGATATCGTCGGGATATGTCAAGGTTAACATAGGAGCAGTTTCGGTTAATCCAAATCCTTCCACCAATGAAAATCCAAGGGTTTTAAAATCTTTTATAATCTGTGGGTCAATTTTAGCTCCACCTGAAACCATAATATACATCTCTCCACCAAATCCATCCTGGACCTTCTTAAATATTTTTTTACCCAATTTTTTATTATTTGTCATGGCAACTAGTTTAAATAGTGTTTTAGCTATAAAGTTGGAATTTATTTTTTCCATAATTCCCTTGTGGAACATCTCCCATAACCTTGGGACTCCTACAAATAGAGTTATCTTATGCTTTTGTAAGGCGTTTTTTATTCCTGCAGATGAAAGGTCGTCTACAATTACTACTGTAGCTCCTACATATAGAGGGGCTATAAGTGACCCCATAAGGGGTAAAATATGGTGCAGGGGCAAGAGAGCTAAAGCTTTATCATATTCATGAAATAGACCAAACTTTATAATGGTATTGATATTTGACATAAGGTTATTCATGGTGAGCATAACCCCTTTTGGATCTCCGGTAGTTCCTGATGTATATAGCAAAAGAACAGTTTGATCCCCTGCAGGAGATTCCAGATAATCTTTCTTAGCTATATAATTATCAGGGATAGAAATCTCATCTACATTGATAATAGGAATATCTAAACCAGATAATTGGATCCCTTTTTTAGCAACTTCTAAATTTTTATTACTTGTATAAAAATATTTGGGTTGAGCATCTTTTAAAAAATAAGCAATCTCAGTAAAATTGCTGGTAGCATCAATGTTTATAGAAGTTCCGTTTTTATCCCAAATAGAAAATACAGCTTGAGCAATCTCAGGCCGATTTTCCAAAAAGACAACAACTTTATCTTCTGGCTCCTCTAAGTTTAATTTTTCTGAAAAGTATAAAGATTTTCTAATTAATTCTTTAAAAGAAAGTTTATTTTCTCCATATATTATTGCTGGTTTATCTCTAGAGATAATAAACTTCATAACGCCTCCCGAATAGTGCTTTCACTCTTTTTTACTATCTCGTTTATCTCTAAATTATCAGGAGAAATAGGAGGTAAAAACTTTAAATTAACATTTGTCGATTTTGGGAACTTAGTTCCAATAGGCATAGCTTTATAAGCTCCATCTAGGGCAAATGGTTGAATAGAGACATTTAATGTTTTACTTAAGATTGCAAAGGCTTTTTTAAACTCTGCCATCTCACCATCTCTGCTTCTAGCTCCTTCAGGAAATATAACTAAGTTTTTCCCTTGACGCAGAACCATAGCCGCTGCTTGTAGAGTTTCAGTTAAATTACTATTTACATCTAGAAGTATGATATTTCCATGATTAGCTATCCATTTTTTAAATGAACCGTTAAAGTGCTTGTCAACGGCTAAATAATAGGTGTTTTGTAATATTTTTTTATTTAAAGCGTTGTTTAAGATAAATGCATCTAGCATACTTTGATGATTCCCTATAAAGATAGTTGGTTTATTGGTAAGATTTTCTAATCCGCTTGTCTTTACTTTCACACGACTGCTAAAGAAAGGGGATAACATACACTTTGCAAATTTTGAACTAGAACTGGATTGAGGGATAAAAACATCTGTATCATGGCTTAATATCTCAGACCAGTCTGTTTCTTTTTCAGTAATTTCAACACCTTTACTATGTAAAAAATTAGCCAAATCAAACAGTGTAGGATACTTTGATATTTCATCATCGAGTAGCGTGATATTGAAATTATTTCCAATAAATGATAGAAGTTCAACAAAATCAAGAGAATCCATACCTAGATCTAGTTCAAAATGATCCTTTGGGTTAGGAGTAGTTCCCTTTAATTTTGAGATGAATTCCTTTAGTATTCTATATTCTTCAGTGGTAGGTTCGTCTACTTTTTCTACCACTCTTTTTTTATCTTCTAAAAGATCTTTCAATTTAAATCTTCGAAGTTTTCCTAATTTTGTTTTAGGCAGTTCATCTTGGACTATCTTAATATCTAATATTTTTCGATAATTAGGTGCTTCTACATTATAAGGATCTATGATATCCCATTTTATTTTTTCTCCTATATTTTTTACTCCTTCATTTTCCATTGCTGCAAAATCAGGATAAACTATAGCTACTAGATGACTCTTATGCTCTGTAACAGCTACCTCTTTGATCAGGTTAGTTTTTTTTAGAATTTCCATCTCAATATCGGAAGGGTTGATATTTTTACCATTAGGTAGAACTATCATCTCTTTTTTTCTACCGACAATATAAAGATATCCATCTTTTAATTCTCCTAAATCTCCAGTATGGAACCATCTATCTTTATCGATTACTTCAGCAGTAGCTTCAGGTTTATTGAAATAACCTTTCATAATATTTGCTCCACGAGCTATTATCTCACCATCATTGGCTATTTTTAATTCTATCCCAGGAAGGGGGGCACCACAAGATCCCGGCCTCATATCATCATATCTATTGAAAGTAAGGATCGGTGACGTTTCTGTAAGACCATAACCCTCTATTAGATGAAATCCTAGAGTATGGAAGTCTTTTATAATTTGAGGGTCGATCTTAGCTCCACCAGAAATCATAATATGCATCTCTCCACCAAAACCATCTTGAACTTTTTTAAATACTTTTTTACCTAATTCAATATTATTAGTCATAGCAACTAATTTAAACAATGTTTTGGCAACAAAATTACTGTTGATTTTTTCCATAATGCCTTTGTGGAACATCTCCCAAAGTCTAGGAACTCCTACAAACAGAGTGATCTTATATTTTTGCATAGCACCTTTTATCGCTGCTGAGGAAAGATCATCTAAAATAATAGATGTAGCTCCAACTTTTATTGGTGCTAGCAGACAACCAACAAGTGGAAGAACATGATGTAGCGGTAGAAGTGCGAGAATTCTATCGATTTCACGATATATTCCAATTTGTTCAATATTATCTATATTGGAAAGTAAGTTTTCCATAGTAAGCATTACACCTTTTGGGTTACCAGTAGTACCAGAAGTATATAGGAGTAATACTGTTTGATCTCCAACTGGAGCTTCAATATAGTCTTTCTTTCCTACATAGGAATCGGGGACTTTAACTTCATCTAAATTAATAATGATGACATTTTCACCTGAAAGCTCTACCGCTTCCTTAGCAACTTCAATGTTTTTATTACTTGTGTATAGATACATAGGTTTTGCATCTCTAATAAAATAAG
Source organism: Psychrilyobacter sp. (assembly GCA_030621995.1). Lineage (GTDB taxonomy): Bacteria > Fusobacteriota > Fusobacteriia > Fusobacteriales > Fusobacteriaceae > Psychrilyobacter. Next base: position 2,945 of record JAUXGP010000071.1, on the reverse strand, counting down.
CAAGTTCTTTCGAGGAACTACTGGCATCTACTGTAATAGAGATACCATTTTTTTCCCAAGAAGAGAAGATAGCATAAGCAATCTCAGGTCTGTTTTCCAGAAAGACTAAAACTTTATCCTCTGGTTTATCAAAATCTAACATATCTGCATAATAAAGAATGTTTCGAACTAAGTCTTTGTATGAAATTTCATTTTCTTTATATATAAGGGCTGGTTTATCTCTTGAAATAATATACTTCATAATTATTTTCCTCCAATATATTTTAGTAACATTTTAACCTATTATACTATATTTATTGGTGTAAAACAAACATACCGAGGAAAAATAAGAATAAAGGACTTAACTCATCGATCTTGGTGTCTAAGGAAGATTAAATATAAAATTTTTTAATTAATTTAATAGGAAATCATGGGGAAAGAAAGTATAAATTATTATTCAAATAAAATGTTTCATAAGGGGGGCTGACCATGTATGCACAAGAAAATAATAGTCAATTAATCAACGTAGAACATATCTTACCAGAAAACTTAACAATTTTGCCAATGCTGACAAGACCAATATTTCCAAACATTATGATCCCTATAACTTTTTCAGGGGAAGTTTTTTTAAAAACTATCAAGATGGTAGAGGAGACAGAAAATAAATTATTAGGTTTAGTTTTTGTAAAGGAATTAAATCAATTTGATATTTTTAAGTCGGAGCTATATGAAGTTGGAACAATAGTAAAAATTCATAAAATAACACCTCTTTCAGCCAATACAATTCAGATAATAGTTCAGGGATTGAATAGGTTTGAACTATCAAAAGTGATAAAAAAAGAACCGAATATTATTTGGAATGTAAAATATGACAAGGGGGAGGAAGGACCTCCAAATGATGAAATACGTGCTTATATGTTGGCAATTATGTCATCTTTAAAGGAAATTTTTAAGGTTAATCCAATTTTGCAGGAGGAATTAAAGTTACTCATGACCCAGGTGAATTATGAAAAACCAGGTGTACTCATGGATCTCATTACTTCCATGCTAAAAACTGAAAATAAAAACCTACAAGAAGTTTTGGAGGAGTGGGAGCTGGCTAAGAGGAGCAGACTGATCTTAACTATGCTGAAAAAAGAACTGGAGATATCGCATCTGCAACAAAAACTCCAAAAACAAATTGAAGAAAAAGTAAGTAAACAACAAAAAGAATACTTTTTGAGGGAACAATTAAAGTTAATAAAAAAAGAATTAGGGATGGAAAAAGATGATAAAGAGAGTGAAGTTGAGAAGATCTTGCAGATGTTAGAAGGAAAAACTCTAAGTAAGGAAGCATTAAAAACTGTGGAGGAACAAATAGAAAAATTGAAATTATTGGACAGCCATTCACCGGAACACAATGTAGTGAGATCCTATCTTTTAGCCATAGCGGAGTTGCCATGGGGAGTTTATTCAAAAGATAGTTTGGATATAAACAAATCGAGAAAAAAACTGGATGAAGATCACTATGGACTACAGGATGTTAAAAGTAATATACTGGAATTTATTAGTACCATTATGAAAACCGGAAATGTAAGTGGAGCTATCCTTTGTTTAGTGGGACCTCCAGGAGTGGGGAAAACTTCCATTGGAAAATCAATCGCAAATGCATTAGGCCGGGAATTTTTTAGGTTTTCTGTAGGCGGAATGAAGGATGAAGCTGAGATAAAAGGCCATAGGAGAACCTATATCGGTGCCATGCCAGGGAAGATATTACAGGCTATAAAGAAAGTCGGGACGGCAAATCCAATAATAATGCTAGATGAGATAGATAAAATCGGGAACAGTTATCAAGGGGATCCGGCATCGGCACTCTTAGAGGTGTTGGATCCGGAACAAAATGTAGAATTTTTAGATCATTATCTGGATGTGAGGTTCGATCTATCTAAAATTTTATTTATAACTACAGCCAATCAGTTAGACACCATTCCTAGGCCGCTCTTAGACAGGATGGAATTAATTCAACTGCCGGGATATATATTGGAAGAAAAAGAAGAGATAGCAAAGAAATATTTGATTCCGCATCAAATGGAAGAGCATGGATTATCAAAAAAAGAGGTATCAATATCAGCTGCAACCCTGAAGGAAATCATTGATAAATATGCCAGAGAAGCAGGGGTAAGAGGATTAGAAAAAAATATTAAAAAAATTATGAGAAAAGCTACCCTGAAGATTGCCGAGGGGGAAGATAAAAAAATAAATGTAAATAAGAAAAATATGGAAGAGTTTTTAGGTAAACCAATCTTTACTACTGAGGAACTGTATAATAAAAATATACCTGGAGTTACATTGGGATTGGCCTGGACATCTATGGGAGGTGTTACTCTGTACATAGAGGCACGTGTTACAGGTCATCAAGGCGGGTTTAAGCAGACAGGTCAATTGGGAGACGTAATGAAGGAGTCTTCAATTATAGCATATTCATACGTTAAATCTTTGATGTGCAAAGAAGACTGTGATAAGGACAAAAAAGATTTCTTTGATAAACATAGTATTCATCTTCATGTACCTGAAGGGGCTACTCCAAAAGATGGACCTTCTGCTGGTGTAACTATGGCACTTGCTCTATATTCACTGGCTAAAAATAAATCAATTAAAAATAATATAGCTATGACTGGAGAGATCACTCTGACTGGGAAGGTATTGCCTATCGGAGGGGTAAGGGAAAAAACAATAGCTGCAAGAAGGGTAGGAATAGACACACTATTACTTCCAAAAGACAATAAAACTGATTTCGATAGACTGCCTGATTATATAAAAGAAGGAATTACAGTACACTATGCTGATTATTTTGAAGACATTTTAAAAGTAGTATTTTAAAGATTCCCCTAAAATAGACCGCATAAATTTTAGATTTCATCTTTAATTAATGCGGTCTATAAATTAAACAACACATAAAAGTCCGATAATTAATAATTATAAAAATT
>JAUXGP010000244.1 GCA_030621995.1 Psychrilyobacter sp. | reverse complement strand
AAGTGCCTTTTAATAACCCTCAATTTAAGAGATGAATATTGTTTTTTCGGTGGAGTTCTTTGCTCTATACAGGTTTTTATCTAACTGTAAAAAATAATTCTTTAGCTCTTTGTCAGAATCTAACTCCAAGATCCCTATACTTATACCGACTCTTCCACCGGAATTGTTGTAATATATATCCAGGTTATAGATCTCATCTATAATTTTTTCAGCCAATTCCATCACTACCTCTTTAGAGACTTTAGCTATTCCGCAGAGAAATTCGTCTCCTCCATACCTTCTGACTTCTCCCCTTTTAAAAAATAGTCTTTTTAGAGTTTCAGCTACCCTTATAAGAGCTTCATCTCCTGCAAAATGACCAAAATTATCATTGACACCTTTAAAGTTATTTAGATCCAATAGATAGAGAAATATTTTTTCCCCTTCTAGAATAGATCTTCTATAGATCTTATCGAAGGATTTATAAAAAAACCTTCTATTATAGATATTAGTGAGATCATCATATTTGGAGTATCTTTCTAGAATTTTATTTGCCATTAATATTTTTTTGTTTTGAAGGGTATTGTTGAGAGAAATAGTCATAAAAGGGATCAATTCCCTGCAGACTTCCAATTCCTCCTGAGAAAAAGTATCCCTTTCATATATTTGAAAAGTAAATGCTCCTATCACATCTTTTTCGATTGTCAAAGGTGCAAAATAAGAGGCTGTAGGAACTCTGCCTATAAAAACAGACGGGCCTTCCCTTGTGTTTTTTTCATAGATATACTCTTTTTTATCTAAAACAGCTTTTAATAATTTACTTGCCCCTTTTTCGCTATAGAGGATATCTTCAAAGTCTAATCGCTGATCTTTCTCAAAGAAAAAACAATCGGATATTTTCTTTTCTTTAGGATAATTTACTGCTATTCCAATGGTACACTCTCCATATGTTGCCTTCAAGAAGTGATAGACCATCTTTGACATCTCTTTAATTGAATTGGTAGAGACTAAAGCTTTTGTAATCTCCCTTATAAAATAAAGGATCTCTTTTTCCCTCATTAATTTATGAAAATCTTCTTTGATTTTCCTGTCGTCCCGTAATCTAATCATAGAATAATTATCCTCAATAAATTTATTTTTCCCCCTTAAATCCATAATAAGCCCTTCCTTTGCCCCTATAAAACTCTTCAGAGTTTTATTTTTTTAAAAATATATACCAAATTAGAAATGTGGTTATAACTATAAGAAAAAATATGAATTTTAGAAATCCTCCCTTTCTAGCTGCTGAATTACCATTCATCCTGATTTTTCTCTTTTTTCTCATCCTCTAATCCCCCTATATTATTTTTCCCTGTAAATATAGTATATATTATAATCAGTCAAATTCCAAAAAATATTTATACAGTCAATCTTTCTTTTGAAAAGATACAATGAGCAATCCTGTCACTGCAGTTCCTACACAATAGAAATTAATATCATTTAAATAAAAATAAGAGCCGAAATCGGCTCTTATTTTTAATTTTCTTTCATCCCTTAACTTTATATTTCTTTCTTTAAAACTCCTATTATCCCTGCAGTTGCAAATGATCCTGTAGTTACTGAAAGCAGATACATCATTGGATGAGTTATGATAGGGATAACAAATAATCCGCCATGAGGAGCCGGCAATTCTGTTCCAAAATACATAGCTAATCCACCGGCAAGAGCAGAACCAATTATACAAGCAGGAATGATCTTTAATGGATCTGATGCTGCAAATGGTATAGCTCCCTCTGTGATAAATGAAGCTCCTAATATAAAGTTGGTCTTACCAGAGTTTTTCTCTTCATCTGTAAATTTATTTTTAAATAATATTGTAGCAATGGCAATTCCTAATGGCGGTACCATTCCCCCAGCCATAACTGCTGCATGAGGGGCATAGTTTCCAGAAGCGATAGCCGCGATACCAAAGGTAAATGCAGCTTTATTTATAGGCCCGCCCATATCTACAGCCATCATTCCACCTAACACGATACCCAATACAATCAGGTTGCTGGTTCCTAATCCATTTAAGAAAGTTACCATCCCATTGTTTATAGAAGCAATAGGCCCTAAGATAATGGTCATAATTCCACCTGTGATAAGTAATCCCAATACAGGAAATATTAATATCGGTTTTAAACCTTCCATAGACTCAGGCATTGAAGACGTAGATTTTTTTATAAAATTAACCACATAACCACCAATGAAACCAGCTAATAATCCTCCTAAAAATCCTCCCCCGTTGGAGTTTGCCATCATTCCACCAACCATTGCAGGCATGAATCCAGGTCTATCTGCAATACTCATTCCGATAAAACCAGCCAGGATAGGAACCATAAGTGCAAATGCTCCTCCGCCTCCCACATCCATCAAGAATTTTGCAAATTTATTAAATTGTGGATCAGCAGGGTCAAAAGCTTTTATCCCAAACATAAATGAGATAGCTATTAATATCCCTCCTCCTACAACAAATGGAAGCATATTCGATACACCATTCATCAAATGTTTATAGAAGCCGCTTCTTTTAGGGGTATTTGAGTCTGCAGCTTTCCCATTATGATCTGCTCTATATATAGGAGATGCAGGAGCATTTTCTATCAGTTCCTCCGGTCTTTTTATTCCGTCTTTTACGGGAACAATCAGCACTGGTTTGCCGTCAAATCTATCCATTTCTATAGCTTTATCGGCAGCTATGATTATTCCGGAAGCATTTTTAATCTCTTCCCGGGTCAATGTATTTTTTATCCCTGTAGAACCATTGGTTTCCACCTTGATATCGATTCCCATTTCTATGGCTTTCTTCTTGAGTGCATCTGCTGCCATATATGTGTGGGCTATCCCTGTAGGGCACCCGGTTACTGCTAAGATACTACCCTTAACAGCAGAAATTTCATCGATTGAACCTTCCTCTTCAACTTCTTTGTTATTTATTAGAGCAATAATCTCTTTAGGAGTTTCAGCATCCAATACAGCTTCTCTAAAATCATCATCTATTAAAAACGTAGTTAATTTAGAAAGTGTTTCTATATGGGAGTCACTTGCATTTTCCGGTGCTGCTATCATAAAAAATAAGTTGCTGGGTTCCCCATCCAATGAATCATAGTCTACGCCATCTTTAGATATTCCTAAAACCAATGATGGATTTATAACATATTTAGATTTAGCATGGGGAATAGCAATTCCCTCCTCTAATCCGGTTGAACTTTGAGCCTCTCTTTTTAAAATATCATTCATATATCCTTCTAAATCATTGATATTTTT
>JAUXGP010000007.1 GCA_030621995.1 Psychrilyobacter sp. | reverse complement strand
TTATTTCTTCCGGCTTAATCTTAAGCTATTACGGACAGAGTGTTTTCATAGGATTAAACAGTATCGCAGATGTTTTCTTAAATGGATGGGCTGTTCGATCAATATTATTCTGCCTGATGATCGGGTCATTTGTGCATATAATAGAAGTTTCCGGAGGTATCTACATCCTCTTCTGTAGCTTGGCTTTTCCCCCTGAATGCCGCAGGGGCATTTCTTATGACCATGATAGGCTCCCAAATTTCTACTGGAACTATCACAGGAGATCCATTTGTCTATGTATTGAAATCACTGCCCTTTCAGCTGTATAGTATCTTTGCAATAATCCTAGTTGGAATCACAATCATAACAGGAAAAGATCTCAAGATTATGAGCAGTTTTATAGCCGATGATTTAACAACTATAAAAACCTCTTTAAAGAAAGATGATCATACTAAAAAACCAAGGGCAAGAAATATGATCTGTCCCACAATTCTTTTAATAATAAGTATTTTCGGGATTTTATATATCACCGGAAAGGGGAATATGTCTTCCGGGAATGGAGCCGATGCAATATTTAACGGAATAATAATAACCTTGATACTAACCGGAATCTACTATGTATTTCAGGGAATAGTAAAACCCAAGGTATATATAGAATGGTGTATAGAAGGAATGGCCAAGTTCCTTCAAATCACAATTATACTGGTCTTAGCATTTGCCTTAAGTAACCTAATGGAGAAATTAAATTTAGGCTCCTATATAGCCGAAATGAGTACGGATATGAATCCCATACTATTACCGGCAGTGATTTTTCTGATAGGATCCATTATATCATTTGCTACAGGAACCAGCGGAGGAACAACTGCAATCCTTATTCCCATCGCCATCCCCATGGCTGCAAAACTAGGTGTAGATATCCATCTGATAATAGGAGCCGTTGTATCCAGTGCTGTTTTCGGAGATCACTGTTCCCCCATATCGGATTCTACAATCTTAGCCTCTATGATTTCAGAGGTACCTGTGATGAACCACGTAAAAACTCAGATTCCCTATGCTCTCATATCAGGGGGACTTTCAATGGCAGGATTTTTAATAATGGGAGTACTTCTCATATAAAATATATAAATTTACAAGGAGGATAAGATGAATATCAAAGAAATTTATGAAAAGTTCGATGCAATCGGATCTCTAACATTTGCTACAATCAATGAAGGGTACCCGGAAACAAGAATAGCACATTTTTTTGCTTATGATGACAAGGGGTTATACTTCAGGGTAATGTTCCCCAAGCCTTTTTATAAGCAGATGAAGAAGGAGAAAAAGGTCTCTGTATGCGGTTTGAATGGATCGACAGCAATTACCCACGGAGAGGACGGACTGCCGGAATTTGAACCAGGATATTCAATGAGGGTAACGGGAGATATCAAAGAAATTCCCCTGGAAGAGATTGTGAACAAAACTATAAACAAAGAATTATTTGATGTAGGAATCAAAGATGCCGAAAAATATTCTGCTCTTAGAATTTTTGTCCTATACAGAGGTAAGGGTGAAGTTTTCGATTATGATTTTGAAACTAAGTTCCGTGACCATAAATTACTCCGAACAAGCTTCTCTTTTAACGGTTTCAGTCACAAAGTCTTTGGTCTTAAGATCAAAGATAACTGCATAAGATGCGGAAATTGTTTTAGAAAATGTTCCTTTAAAGCCATCGATAAGATCAACAAGGATTATGTTATTGACAGCAGAAAGTGTGATGTATGCGGAGACTGTATTGTAGTTTGTCCTGTAGATGCCATCGGAGAAAAATAAATATTTTTAAATTGTTAAAGATTAACGAAGTGTTCAGAGCGGAAATTATTACAGTACTTATAAAGTTCTTTATAATTTTCCAATAAATTTATATGAGGAGTGAAAATATGAAAAAAATTATTTTATGTATCGTGTTAATCGGTTTATTTATTGCCTGCGGGGGAAAAAGAAAAGTAAATGAACTCACTAAAATAAAATCCAATAAAGCAAAAGTTATTGAATTGTTAAACAGCATTGAAACTGGAGATCAAAATCCCGTAGGATATATCAATACCGATAAATATATCCAGCATAATTTAGGAATTGCCGACGGTTTGGCAAGATTCGGTGCTAAACCAAAAGAAGGATTTAAAGTAAAGGTCATCAGAGCATTTGAAGATGGTGATTATGTTTTTACACAGAGTGAATATGATTTTTTTGGTCCAAAAGTAGGATTTGATGTTTTTAGATTTGAAGATGGATTAATTGTAGAGCATTGGGATAACTTAGGAGAGAAAAAAGGTCCTAATCCGAGTGGACATACTCAACTTGATGGTGCAACAGAAGTAACAGATTTAGATAGAACAAAAGAAAATAAAACACTGATAAAGAATTTTATAAAAGATGTTTTAATGGGTGAAAATCCTGCTAAGATTACTGACTATATCAGTACAAAAAAATATATTCAGCATAACACAAATGTAGCAGATGGTCTTGACGGTGTAGCTGCAGCTAGAAAAAGTATGGCTGAAGCAGGGATGACAATGGTTTTTACTGAGAACCATAAAATTCTTGGAGAAGGGAACTTTGTTTTAGCAATGAGTGAGGGTCAACATACAGGAAATCACGTTTCTTTCTATGATCTATTCAGAGTGGAAGGTGGAAAAATCGTTGAACATTGGGATGTAATAGAAAAGATTCCATCAAAAGACAAGTGGGCTAACGATAACGGTAAATTTTAGGTAGGGCTATAAAAATGTAAATACTTCTTAACTGAGTATTTACATTTTTTTTTATAAAACAATTATAAATTATTTGGTAAGAAGATTTGAATAAAAAAAGTATTTTTAAGGGGAATAATGATTATTCTCTTATTGTCTATAATGGCTTAATTAAAGGAACAAATAGAGACTCTGCATAGAGGAATGGATCTAAAGTTTTATCCATTTACTAATATTGATTAATGATTATGCGATATTTTGGAATAATGAAAAAATTAAAGAAATTACTAGAACATGAGTAGTTTTAAATTGAAATCTATTATAATAGATACGAGGAGGACATAAAAATATGGAAATGACTTTTAATGAAGCTGGTCCAAAAATAACAGGGAAATGTGGAAAATGTGGAAAATGCTATAAAAAATGTAGTTTTAAAGCAATCGAAAAAGGGAATCCTTATCGTGTAAGATCTAATAGATGTGATGATTGTGGTGACTGTATTTCAGTATGTCCAGTAGGTGCAATTGAACTGTCTTCTCCATTTTAGCAATTTAAAACGATGGGGTAGCAAGTTATTTAAAGAATCATAGGAGCTGCTGTAAGTTTTGTGTAAATTCTAAAAATCAATGTAAAACTTTCATAAAATGAGGAGTGAAAATATGAAAAGGAAATAAAATTACTAAAATCAAATCAAATAAAGTAAAAGTTGTTGAGTTATTAAACAGTATTGAAACTGGAGATCAAAATCCCGTAGGATATATCAGTGCCGAAAAATATATCCAGCATAATTTAGGAATCGCCGATGGTTTAGCAGGATTTGGTGCTTTACTTTCAAATAAACCAAAAGAAGGATTTAAAGTAAATGTTATCAGAGCATTTGAGGATAATGATTATGTTTTTACACAGAGTGAATATGATTTTTTTGGTCCAAAAGTAGGATTCGATGTTTTAAGATTTGAAAATGGATTAATTGTAGAGCACTGGGATAACCTGGCTGTTAAAATGCCCGTAAATCCAAGTGATCATACCCAGACAGATGGGATAACAAACATTACAGATTTAGACAAAACAATAGAAAATAAAAAAATTGTAAAAGACTTTGTTCAAACAATTCTTATAGATGGAGAATATAATAAATTAGGTCAATATTTTGATGGAGATAATTATATCCAACATAATTCTAATATCTCTGATGGATTATCTGGTCTAGGAAAAGCAATGGAAGAAATGGGTAAACATGGTATTGTAATGTCATATACTGAAAATCATATTATATTAGGGGAAGGTACTTTGTTTTATCCATAAGTGAAGGAGATTTTGCAGGAAATCCCACATCATATTATGATTTATTCCGTATTGAAAATGGTAAAATCGCCGAACATTGGGATGTTATGGAAACTATAACACCTGAAAATGAAAGAAAGAATAAAAACGGAAAATTTAATTTCAATAAATAATTATGTAAGTTTAAAACTCCATATGATATTATAGAAAAGTATAAAATATATAATTCAGGAGTTTTTAGTCATGAAAAAAAATATTGCTCTTCTTGCAGGGGGAAAAAATTCTCGAATGGGCGGGTTTACCAAATCTTTTCTAAAGTTTCAGGATAAATATTTCTTCCAAAGAATCTTAGAAGAATTCAATGATTTCGATAAAACAGTCATAATATCCAATCAAAAAAATTTATACAAAGAATATCAAGTTGAAACCTTTGAAGACCTTATAAGGGACAAGGGACCCTTAGGAGGAATTTATACCGCTCTTTCAGCCATCAACGACAGCTGCTTCATTGCGGCTTGTGATATGCCATTTTTAAACAAAGAAAAAATCCTGAATTTCTATAATGAATTAAATAATTATGATGCTGTAATCCCAATCTATAAGGATCGACCTCAACCTCTCTGTGCTCTCTATAATATAAGTATTCTTAAATATATTGCAGAATCCATAGATAACAACGATTTAAAAATAATGATTCCCATAAAGAAAGCCAAGGTTAAATTTGTAGAGATAGATGATGATAAGTTGTTTATAAATGTAAATACCCCGGAAGAATATGAGGAGTTAAAAAAAGGTATATATTAAAAAATAATATATACCTTTTTATTTACTCTTTCCCGGCTCTACACTTATTTATTTCTGGATTGATAACGGGTATGCAACAGGTGGTGACTCCTATGTTCCCCCGGTTTTCCCAAGAAATCCTCATAAAGTTTTTTTACCTCTAGATTTTCATGTGATTTTCTAAAGGCAGATTTTTCATCCGAACTATATAAACCTACTCTTCTTTCGGCTACAACTCTCATATTGTCCGGTGCAGGTGCTCCTCCACCATTTAAACATCCTCCAACACAGGCCATAACTTCCACAAAGTCAGCCTTCACTTCTCCTTTTTTTACAGCTTCTAAAAATGGTGTGGCATTTTTTATCCCATTTATCACTGCAACGTTGACTTCTTTTCCTGCCAAAATAAGAGATGCCTGTCTTACACCCTGGAGTCCCCTTACCTCCTTATATTCCAATGAATGCGTGGTCTCACCCAGGACATCTGAAACTGTTCTCAGAGCCGCTTCCATAACTCCCCCGGTAGAAGCAAATATCCTGGCTGCCCCTGTCCCCTCTCCCAGCAACCGATCAAATTCTTCCTCTTTTTTATAGACAGCCAAATCTATCTGATTCAATCTCAATAACTTTGCCAGTTCCCTTGTGGTTATTACCATATCAACATTTTTATTGTTCTCGTCATCCAACATTGTTTCTCTGAGGTTTTCATCTTTTTTCGCCGTACAAGGCATAATCGACACAGAATATATATCGGAAGGTTTCACTCCCGACACTTTGGAATAATAACTCTTAGACAATGCTCCAAATATCTGCTGAGGAGATTTACAGGATGACAGATTCTCCAGAAATTCCGGATGGTTGATCTCGGCATAGTTTATCCATCCGGGACAGCACGAGGTAAACATAGGAAGTTTTCCGCCATTTGTAAATCTGTCTAAAAATTCAGTTCCCTCCTCCATAATAGTCACATCTGCACTAAAATCTGTAGAGAAAACTTTATCAAATCCCAAATCTTTTAGAGCGGCTACCATTTTTTTACTTATATCAGTTCCCGGAGTTATTCCAAATTCCTCCCCCAGAGTATTCCTTACAGCTGGAGCCATCTGTACAATTATATGTTTTTTCTTATTTTTAAGGTCGTAGTTTAAAGTTTTTAAATCTATCTTTTCATAGAGTGCTCCTACAGGACATATTTTTACACACTGCCCGCATGAGATACAGTCAGTTTCAGCCAGGGTATCATGGGTCATCCCGATAGATCCGTCCTCTTTCACACAATAAACTCCTATACCCTGGATCTCATCACAGACTTTGACACACCTCTGACACTCTATACATTTATTCATATCCCTCACAAATCCATCCGAAGAATAATCGATGGCAACTTTTTCACGGGTTCCATCTCCTCTGTTTTCCACACCATATTCATATGATATATTTTGCAGTTCACAGTCTCCCATTGCCTTTTCACATGTCAGGCAGTCATTGGAATGATCTTTCAGGATTTCCTCTATCCTGTTTTTTCTGAATTCCTCCACTTCCTCTGAATGGGTGATTATTTCCATTCCATCCTCAGGATAGTTGTCACAGCTTGTCATCAATCCCCTTCCCAGAACTTCCACCGAACAAACCTTGCATACTCCTATGGAACTGATATCCTCATGGTAGCATAGGGTCGGAATTTCTATCCCCATGGTCTTTATATTTTCTAAAAGAGTTTTTTCTGTATCAAATATAGATTTTTTTTGATTTATTATAACTTTTACTTCCATTATTTTTTCACCTCATATTTTTCTATAGATACAGTTACTAGTTTTAATTCCGGTTCTCCAGATTTTATATCTAAAGCCTCTGTTCCTGTCAGCATATTGGCCGATCCTTCAGCAAAATGGAAAGGCATAAATACAGTACCTTTTAAGATTTTCTTAGTTTCAACTACCTTGGTCTGAATAGATCCTCTCCTGGACGTTACAGTTACCATATCCCCGTCTTTCACTCCTATTTCCTTACAAGTCAGCGGATTTATCTCCAAGTAAGATTCCGGTGATTTTTTATGGAGTCCTTCTGTTTTTGCAGTCATAGTTCTGGTATGATAATGATATAGATTTCTACCATTAGTCAACACATACGGGTATTTTTCATCTACAATCTCTGCCGGCAGATCATATTCTACAGGAACTATTAATCCCTTACCTCTCATAGGTCCGTCTACATGAAGGATAGGTGTTCCAGGATGATTTTTATCCTTTACAGGCCACTGTAATCCTTCTTTTTCTATCCTGTCATAAGATATCCCTGCATATTGTGGTATCAACCTAGCCATTTCATCCATTATATCTGCCGGGCTGTCATAGTGAACATCATATCCGAATTCATTCATAAGTTCCATAAATATCAGCCAGTCAGCCTTGGCTTCCCCCTGCCCTTTTATAGCACTTCTTACTCTTTGTACCTTTCTTTCGGTATTCGTGAATGTCCCATCTTTTTCAGCAAACGATAATGCCGGTAAAATAAGATCAGCATATTTAGTCGTTTCTGTCATAAAGATATCCTGAACTACCAAGAAATCTAAAGATTTTAGTGACTGAATGATATGGGTTGTATCCGGGTCGGATACAACTGGATTTTCACCCATGATAAATAAGAATTTTAGATCCTTATGATGAGCCGCATCCATAATTTGTGTTATAGTTAACCCTACTTTTGAAGGTAACTCAACCCCCCATTCTTCTCTATATAATTTTCTGAATTTTTCATCTTTAATACTCTTATATCCGGGGAGTGTATCCGGGAATGCCCCCATATCACATGACCCCTGTACATTATTCTGACCCCTCAACGGGTTGATCCCTGTACCGGGTCTTCCAATTTGACCTGTTATTAAGGCTAAATTTGATAATGCGATTACACCATTGGTACCTGATTTAAATTGAGTTATCCCCATGGCATAATAGATTGAAGAAGCCTTGCTTGTCGCATATAACCTGGCAGCTTCTACTATTTTTTCAGGAGCTACTCCACATATCTCTGAAGCCATTTCCGGAGTATATTTTTTTACCATTTCCTTTAATTCTTCATACCCTTCAGTATGGTTTGCAATATAATCTTTATTCACTAAATCTTCTGCTATTATTGCATGGATCATTCCGTTTATAAGGGCTATATTGGCTCCTACATTTACCTGCATATATACTTCTGCGTCTTCCGATAAATCTATTTCCCTCGGATCAGCCAATATTACTTTAGATCCATTTCTTTTTGCTTGTTTTATCTTAGCTCCTATTACAGGATGATTTTCCCTTGGATTTGACCCGATTACAAATATTAAATCCGAATCTTCTGTCTCATGGATACTATTTGTCATAGCTCCGCTTCCTAATGTAGTTGCAAGACCTGCAACTGTTGCAGCATGTCAGAGACGGGCACAATGATCTATATTATTGGTGCCGATGGCCACCCTCATAAGTTTTTGAAATAAAAAATTATCTTCATTGGTACATCTTGCAGAAGCTAATCCTCCAAGTGCATCCGAGCCAAATTTATTTTTTATATTATTTGCCTTGGATACGAATAGTTCATAGGCTTCCTTCCAGGTAGCCTCTCTAAATTCACCATTCTCTTTGATCAATGGAGTTTTTAATCTGTCTGGATGATCTATAAATTTATATCCAAATTTTCCCTTTACACAGAGCAATCCGTCATTTGGACTGGCCAGTACAGGTTCTACTCCTACCACCTTATTGTTCTTGGTAATCAGCTCAAGCTGACATCCTACTCCACAGTATGAGCATGTTGTCTGTGTTTTTTTTATCTCCCAATTTCTATATTTAGTCTTTTCTTTAGCCTGAAGTGCCCCTACAGGACAGACACTTACACAATTCCCGCAAAATACACAGTCAGAATTATCCGTTATTGTATTTCCAGCTACCTTTACTTTTTTACTTTCACTGTCCAGAGCCAGTACATCATTACACTGCAATGTTTTACATACTTCCACACATTTCCCGCAGGAGATGCACTTATTAGGATCCAGATCATAAAAAGGATTACTCCTGTCTATGGGAAGGTCTTCCCTGCATTTATTATGTTTTTGTTCTACCCCATATTCATAGCAATAATCTTGTAGTTTGCAATGGCCTGATTTTTTACATACCAGACAGTCCAGCGGGTGATCTACGATTATCGCTTCTAATATCTCTCTTCTCTTTTCTATCACTTCCAGAGTATGGGTTTTTATATCCAAACCCTCCTCTACTTTCACAGAGCATCCCTTGACCATCTCACCGTTACATTCCACTACACATATTCCGCACTTATCCTCCACCTCAAACCTTTCATCATAACAGAAAGTAGGTATGATCTGTCCTGCTGTTTCTGCTGCCTGACAGATAGTGATGTCTTTTGAAGTTTCTACCTCTCTGCCATTGATCTTTATCGTAACCATCTTAAGTTATCCTCCTACAAAATTTAAAAAATAATTTTATTTGCCCTTCGCTACTTAAAAATTTCACATTTACCGAAACAATTCTACTCCTTAGATTAAAATAAATCAATCATTTTTTAAATGTAATTTAACATCTGCCTCATTTTTTTAAGTTTTTTTTAATTTCACTTAACAAACCCTTAAAAAAAATGGTACAATTACAAAAAAGTAGTAAAAGGGGAAATAGAACTATGTATCCAGTTTGTGAAGAAATTAATGTAAATGTATTTATAAACAATCAAAAAATAATTACATTTATGTGTACTCCGGAAAATTTAAAAGAGCTGGCTATGGGTCACCTGTATACACGGAATCTCATTGAAGATATCTATGATATCGATTCTATCAGAGTTTGTAACAGTTTAAAAAATATCTATATCACATCTGAGTTTATATCCATGGATGAAGACCTTTCTTTAAACACTGTGTTATCAAGTGCCTGCGGCAGTTCACCGAACTTTAATCTGAACCCGGATAAAATTTTAGAGTCCCGGACCTCATTTGATCTGGAAACATTAAAAAATGCCACTATGGAGATGTTTAAATTAGCAGTAAAACATCAAAAGACAGGCGGGATGCACAGCTGTGCCATATACAGTGCAAATAAGGAGATAATTGCTCTTGAAGATGTAGGAAGACATAATGCTGTAGATAAAATTATAGGAGCTTGTCTGAGTAAAAATTATAATCTCAGAGATAGTGCCATCATATCTACCGGCAGGATCTCTACCGATATGGTATTAAAATGTGCCGTTGCAGAAATTCCAGTTGTTGTGACCAGGAGCATTCCCACAACCTCAGCTTTAGAATTAGCCAAAAAAACCGGTATTACAATAGTTGGAAGAATAATGGCGAAAGAACCCATTATCTATGTAAATAAAGAACGAATCTTAAAGTAGATTAAACTATAGATCAGGTCAAAAATAACTTTGCCATTTTATTGTCACACTTATTTTATCGGAGGATACCATGAAAAAAATAATTTTTACACTTATGCTGTTAATATCACTGGCTAGTTTTGGAGCTTCAAATAAACTTTTACTGGCTACAACTACCAGTGTAAGAGACAGTGGTCTTTTAGACTATATCCTGCCAAATTTTGAAAGAGAAAGCGGAATTGATGTAAAATTTGTAGCGGTTGGTACAGGCCGTGCCCTAAAGATGGGGGAAGACGGTGAGGTAGATGCTCTCCTTGTCCATGCTAAAACATCGGAACTTAAATTTATGAAGGCCGGTCATGGAGTAGACAGAGTTCAGTTTATGCATAACTTCTTTATCGTTGTGGGTCCCAAAGATGGTAAAAACTTTAAAGATCTGGATGACGCTCTAAACCAAATAAATAAAAATAATGCATATAAATTTATCTCCAGAGGAGATGATTCAGGTACCAATAAAAAAGAGCTGAGTCTTTGGAAAAATCGTGGGATAGTTCCAAACAAAAATTGGTATATTTCCAGTGGAAATGGGATGGCTGCCACCCTTAAAATTGCCAGTGAAAAAGGATACTATACCCTTACAGATATGTCTACCTATCTGCATTTAAAAGATAAATTAAATTTAGATATCAAGGTAGATAACGATAAAAATCTAATCAATGAATACAGTATTATCACTATAAACCCCGATAAAAATAAGATGATCCACTATAAAAATGCTAAAATATTTATGAATTGGATCACATCTAAGGAAACTAAAAAACTTATCTCTACATATGGGGTGGAAGAATTTAAAATGCCATTGTTTATAGTTGAATAAATTTTAAAAAACAATGATTTAAAATAAACTGTAACCTGTAAACTAGACACTAAAAAAAGTGCCAAAGTTTACAGGTTTTTTATATGCTTGAAATAAAGATAAGGAGTTTAGATTTACATATGGTTTTCCAAATAACAAAAGAATATTATTTTTTATTTTTTTATGGTAGACTTGGTTTGTAAAAAAAACAGAATGTTTTATTATACAAAAGGGGGAAATATGTTAGGAAGAAGTATTTTAGGAAATTATACAGAAGGAACAAATAGAGAATGGCTTTTGTCCAATGGATTAGGTTCATTTTGTTCAGGTTCAATAAATGGCAACTTAGCCAGAAGCTATCATGGTATGTTTATAAAATCATTTATGCCGCCACTTGACAGGATGATGACTTTTCACAAAATAGAAGAAAGTTTAAATGAAACTGATTTATTTACATATAAAACAATTGATGCAAATAAAGAGTATATACATAAAGGTTTTGAAAACATTGAAAGCTTTGAAGTCAATCCATTTCCTAAATGGGTATTTTCTGTAAATGGGACTCTTTTAGAAAAAGAAATTTTTATGCCTTTTGAAAAAGAAATGGTTGTAACAAGATACCGTATCTTAGCTTCTGCCAAAGAAATCAATAAATTGGAAACTAACTTATTTTTTGATTACAGAGATTATCATGAAATTTTAAATGAAAGAAAATTTAATTTTGAAATAAAAGAAAATAAAGTTTCTTTTTCTGATAAATCTATGTATATCTATACCAATGGAAAATTAGATGAAATTCCTTTTACTGAGGAAGGTAAAGATTTTTATGGTAATAAAATCCAAGGGAGTATAAGAAAAAATATAGCTTATGACATCGAGTTAGGTGAAAGAGGCCGAAATGATCTGGCTTCCAGCTGTAAATTGCTCAAAACATCTATTGAATTAAAAAAGAGAGAAGATTTTTACCTTATAGCTTCATTTGATAAATTAGATAATATAGATATAGATTTATTGTACAAAAATGAAATAGAAAGAATAAATAAGTTAAAAGATATGACTTCTAAAGAGGATAAAATTTTGCGTGATTTAGGAGTTGCCTGTGATGACTTTATTACATATAGAAAGGGAACTGACGGAAAAACTATCTTAGCCGGTTATCCTTGGTTTGGAGATTGGGGAAGAGATACTATGATTGCTTTACCCGGACTTACTCTTTCAACCGGTAGATTTGAAGATGCTAAATCTATCTTAAAGACATTTGCAAAATATTGCAGTAATGGGATGCTCCCAAATGTATTCCCTGCTTTTGAAGGTGAAAAACTACAATATAATACCATCGATGCTGCACCATGGTATTTCTTTGCAGTATTAAAGTATTTAGAATATACCGATGACTATAATTTTATTGAAAAAGAAATCTACCCTACATTAAAAAAAATTGTTGAGCATCATATACAAGGCACTTGTTATAATATTCATATTGATAATAAGGGCTTTTTAAATGGTGGAGATAAAAATACCCAGCTCACTTGGATGGATGTAAAATATAAAGGTTGGGCCGTAACTCCCAGATATGGTAAACCTGTTGAAATACAAGCTCTTTGGTATAACGGGATGAAACTTATGCAGAAATTAAGCGAAAAATTTGGAGAAAATGATTCTTTATATTCAAATCTTGCTGATAAATTAAAAGAAAATTTTGAAAAAACATTTTGGAATGAAAAAGACAGTTGTTTATATGATTATATAGCTGAAGAAAAAAATGCCGATATAAGGCCTAATCAAATATTTGTTGTTTCATTACCTTATTCTCTTCTAACAGAAGAAAAAGAAAAACTAATAGTTGATAACGTATTTAAAAATTTATATACTTCTCACGGGTTAAAATCACTCGATAAAAGTAACCCTCATTATAAAGGTATTTATTTTGGGAACTTATACGACAGAGATTCTTGTTATCATCAAGGAACAGTCTGGGCTTGGCCTATCGGACACTTCATTGGAGCATATAATAAGGTCTATAAGGATAAATCAGCAAACAGAACATTACTTAACGGGTTAATCCATCATTTTTATGATGAAGGATGTATCAATTCTATTTCTGAAATTTTTGATGGTGATAAACCATTCAAAGCTCGCGGGTGTTTTGCTCAAGCTTGGTCAGTTTCAGAGCTTTTAAGAGCCCTAAAAGAATACTGCTAAAGCTATATAAATAAAATCTGGTATCACAAAGTTCTCAATGAATTCTGTAATACCAGATTTTTTATGTTTTTTATTTTAATATCTTTTTAGCTTCTGCCATCCTCTGACCGGCAGTAAATATTATTATCAGGATAAATATAATTACTATTATCTTTATATATTGCGGGAATAAGATCATCCCTGTAAAAAATATAAAACCTTCAGTTCTTTCTGCTAAACCTGCCTGATAGTAGAACGATTTTTCACTTATTTTTGCAGAAAGCGTTCCCACCGTTAAAAATATAGTCATACTGATTATGATGCTGGATGCAAGCAGGAGAAATAAAAAATTATTTTCTGGATATTTTACAGCCAGCACCAATATTATCCCAATCTCTACTATCCTGTCAAAGGTGATATCCATAAGTGCTCCAAAAAGGCTGGATCCTTTTAATCTGGCAATGGTTCCATCTACAGCATCCAAAAGCCCCGATATCCATAAAAGAATCACTCCTGCCAGTGAATAACCTAGATGTATAGACAGGGGAACACTGAGCCCCAATATAAGGGCTATAATAGTTACTCCATTGGCACTGAGTCCCGCCTTTATACATCTGTCTGCAAGATATTTAATTATCGGCTGTACAAACTTTCTTCCATGTGTGTCTAACATCTTTTCCTCCAATTTCATTCTTTGAAACTATATCATAGTTTTGATTTTGGATCTTAATTATCAATTGTTAATTGATATAATTTTTGTCATTTATAGCTAAATCTTTACTTTTGTAAATCTTTTTAATACTACTCCCACTCCTACCTCAAACAACAAGATTCCGACTATATTAAACAGGATAAACAGGATAGCATAGACCGATCCAACTATCTTATCCCCGCTGCTCAAATATGGAAACATAAGGGTTGGCAGGGTAATTATCTCTCCTCCCCCTATAAGAAGGGTCAAAATATATTCCGACAGAGATATCAATATGGATATTGTCGATCCAATTAATATCCCGGGGATCAATATCGGCAGGATAATATACCTGTACATCTGAAATTTTGAGACACCATCAATAAGTGCAGATTCTTCCAGCCTCTTTGGAAACCCTTTAAAGCTGCCATAGAGACTGAGGAGTACATAGGGAAAACTAGGTATTATATTTACCAGAATTACTCCCAATAAATTATCTGTCAATCCGTAGATTATCATACTATGATGGATTCCCAATACAGATGACAGGGATGGGATTATCAGGGGGGCAAATAAAATTATCATATAGATCCCCTTAAATCTGCTTTTTTTTCTGAATAAAAATCTAGCTGCAGGTATAGCCAGAAATAAATTGATTATGGCCACTGTATAGGCAATGGACAGGTTATATCCCATTCCAACCCATGTGGATCTGTTTTTCAATACATACTCATATCCATCTATGGAATAATTAGGAGGCAGTATCTCTCCAAACTTCCACCCGCTGGAGATCGAACCCAGGATTAAGGGGATAAACGGGAATAAAACTGCCAGTATAAATACCAGCCCTGCTGTTATAATTATTTTTCTAATTCTAATTCCACCCTTTCTCCCAATGATTTATTTAATTTGTAGATAATTAATGCCACACCGGCTGTTAATAATATGATTATACTGTTTATTACCATTACCTCTCCCCTGTTGCCTATACTATTTCTGGCATATTTTTCATAGGCTAAAACCGGCAGGGTTCTGGGGTAGGTTATTCCCAGCAGATATGGGACTTCAAACGAAGCAAATATATGAGCAAATACTATAAATAATGAACTCAGATAGATTGGAAAAATTATCGGGAATACCACCTCTTTAAAAAAATGGTACCTGTCTACTCCATATACTCTGGCCACATCCAGCCACTCATTGTTTATCTTTATCAGAGTTGAATAGACCATAAGGATCACAAAGGGGCTGGCCTTCCAGCCATAGGTCAATACTATGGAATATCCATGACTTTCACTGACTAAAATCGGAAACTCGTTCATCTTATGGATCCATCCCAGCCTGTAGCACAGAGTGGAAATAATTCCGCTTTGACCAATCAAGCCAGAGATCATATATCCTCCTAAAAGATAGGGAATATACATAGGTGAAAGTAAAAACATCTTTATCCCGTTTAATTTTGTCGGACTGACCTCTGTACTGAGGAGATAGAGGATATATATTCCCAAAAGAGATATGATCCCCACTAAAATTATAGAACACAGGCTTAATCTGGCAGTATAAGCCAGAGAATTTAAAAATTCTCCCTTATTTATTACTTTTTCCAGCAGCTTATAATCAAATATTTGTTGAAAAGACTCCAATATTCCACTCCAAAATAATACTGACATCACCAGGATGCTGGGTAGGATGCCGAGATGCTCCTTAACCCTTTGCCACTTTTTCATACCATTCATCTTTTATCCCTTCTGTTACCTCTGGAGACAGCTCCTCCAATTGAGGTGTAAATAATTCTTCCTTTAATTTTTTTGTAACTGCTCCATCTCCCCAGACTGAAGATTTCATCTTTTCCTCCTGGGGGTCATTTGAGATCATATAGTTTATAAAAACCAGGGCTGCTTCTGGATTTTGTGTATTCTTAGCTATAGTCAGATAGTGATTGTTTGTAAAACTTCCAACACTCATTATATATGGATATGTATCTTTAGGAAATTCCCCTAAAGTCACCTTATTTTCTACGATACTGGGAGTATAACTGGCAGTATAATCAACCTCTCCACTGGCAAATAACTCATGATTTCTTTCTGAAGATTCAGGATATGTTTTCCCCTCCCTCCATAAATAAGGCTTTATTTCGTTTAAGTAGTCCCATACCGGCCCCATTTCACTCACTGTAAAATCAGACCTTCCCAGGATATCTACAGCCAATGTTCTTATAAAGGCATTTCCTACAAAGTTATTCGGGTTAGCATAGGTAAATCTTCCCGGATTTTTTCCCACCCACGATCTCAGCTCTGCTGCTGTCTTGGGTGGATTTTTCACCTCTGTTACCATTATAAAGTTGGCCTGTCCCAGAGGTGCTTCCAACCCGTCTACCGGCTCACCAAAATCACTCCTGAGTGCATTCGGATCGACTTCCTCTATATTTGGCAGCTTAGAGTTGATGTCTCCCAGTAAAATTTCATTTGTTTTAGCAAATTTAAAATTTTCCCCATTAAGCCAGATAACATCGGTACTTCCATTTGTTTTATCGGCTTCTTTTTCTATTACCAGTTTATTCAGAGGCTGCCGGATATCTGTAACCGGCACCCTTTTTAAAGTTATATTATATTCCTTCTTCAGATTAGGAGCTATAAATTCATCATAATATCTGTTGATAGCTTTACTCCCGCCCCACATTGTTATAGACACAGTTTGACCATGGGCATTTTTTTCAATCTCTTCCCAGCTCATATTAAAGACATCTTTTTTAGGTGCCTCTTCTTTTTTACCACAGCCTAACAATAAAAAAGTCACTAATATCAATAAAAACATTATTTTTCTCTTCATATTTCTCCCCTTTAAACCATTATTTTTTCATTTTATTATACCATAATATCACTCTAAAAAAAGTAGAGAAGTTCTCAATCTCTTCTCTACTTTTCAAAACTATGATTTATTCTCTTTTTTCTCTTGATTTTCTATTTTTTTCTTAATCACCTTAGTTACCACCATTAACCCAAGAAAAATCAATGATGCTGTAATAGAATATTTTAAAACTATAGCTTTATCTCCAGATACAAATGCTCCTGCTAACATTACATATATAGACGTTCCCGGCAATATAAATATAATAGATAATACCGCATACTGCACAAATCCAATTGATGTTAATCCATATATATAATTTTGTAATCCAAAAGAAAATATTGGTAATAACCTTGTTGTAGCCAAGATAAACCATCCGTTTCTTTTTACACCCTCATCTATTTTTTTAAATGCTTCTGAAGTCGGAGGCCAAGCGGTCTTAGGAAGACA
>JAUXGP010000183.1 GCA_030621995.1 Psychrilyobacter sp. | reverse complement strand
GTTGAATTAATCGGAGGAGTAGGTGCAGCATACGAAATTTCTAAAACTGCTCTGAATTCAAAGAAAAACCTGGTCACTGCAAATAAACATCTTTTGGCTGTACACGGAAAAGAATTATTTTCGCTGGCTGAAAATAATGGTGTGAAACTGCAGTATGAAGCCTCTGTAGGGGGAGGAATCCCGGTTATCTCACCCATAAAAGAAAATTTATTTCTGAATAATTTTAAAAGTATCCGCGGGATTTTAAATGGGACCTGCAACTATATGTTAACGAAGATGGAGGAGGGGCTGACTTATTCCAAGGCATTGGAAGATGCTCAAAGCAGAGGCTATGCTGAAGCCGACCCGACATTTGATGTAAAGGGAATCGATACAGCCCATAAGATCAGTATCTTAGCTCATCTGGCCTGGGGCAGCTTGAAAGATTTTTCAGAAATTTCCATTGTCGGGATCGATAAATTGACTAAAGAGGATATTGAAACAGCCAAATCTCAGGGATTGAGATATAAATTATTGGGGGAAGCAAATTTTGACGGGAAAGAATTAAATATAAGCGTGGCTCCTGTGGCTGTCAGGAAAGAGGAGCTGTTATATAATGTAAACGGGGTATACAATGCCGTGGAATTAGACGGAAGTTATACGGGTAAAACTATCTTTTATGGTGAGGGTGCCGGAGGAGATGCAACTGCCACAGCAGTAATTTCCGATATCTATAAAATCAAGTTAGGAGGATAGATATGATAGTCGTTCAGAAATTTGGCGGGACAAGCCTGAAGGGCAGTGAGAGACTTCAAGAAGTAGCCAGATGGGTAATTAAAAATAAAAATGAGGGCAATAAAATGATCATTATCGTATCAGCTCCCGGCGGGATGACCGACTCCCTTATAGAGGAAGCCAGAGAGATGAATGCCAACCCCAGGGGAAGAGAACTGGATATGCTTCTTTCGGTGGGGGAACAAATTTCAGCTGCACTGCTTGCCATGGGAATTGAGGAATTAGGGGCTAAGGCTGTTTCATTCAATGCCTCCCAGCTGCAGTTAAAAACAAACGGCGAACATAATAATGCCAAAATTTTAAATATTTCTTCCGAAAAAATCCTAGAGAATTTAAACAATGATTATATAGTTATTGTGACCGGATTTCAAGGGATAGACAGTGAAGGAAATATAACTACCCTGGGAAGGGGAGGGAGCGACACCAGTGCTGTGGCTGTTGGAGCGGCTGTCAAGGCCGACAAGGTTGAGATCTATACAGATGTAGATGGTGTCTATACCTCCGATCCCAGAATTATAAAAAATGCTAAAAAAATTAAAAATATTTCTTTTGATGAGATGATTGAAATGGCCGATAAAGGATCCAAAGTTTTACACTGCAGGAGTGTGGAATTAGCGTCTAAATATGAGATCCCCATCCATCTGCGTTCAGCATTTACATGGAAAGAGGGAACTTGGATTAAAAAGGAGAAAACTATGGAAAATTCAGTTGTGAGAGGAATCTCAAATATAAGTAATCTGGCCAACTTAAAAATAAATTTAAAAAATAAATATGAATTTATGGATTGTCTGGAAGTTAATAATATCAATGTAAAATTATTTCAGCAGTTGGATAGTTTAAAAGTTTCAATTTTGACTGATAAAGAGGATGCCCTGAGATTTTATAAGGTTTTAAAGAAAGACGGGTATAGTCTGGAGCTGAATGATGATTTAGGTATGATCTCTGTCATCGGGCTGGGGATTGCATCCAACAATATTCCCAGAAAATTAACTAAAATTTTAAATTTAAATGAGATAAACATCGATTCAATTTCTTCAAATGAAACAAGTGTCTCGTATGTCATATCCCAGAATAAATTAAATAATGCCAATGCTATTTTTCATCGTGAATTATTTGAATAGGAGATCTTATGGCTGTATATACTAACTTAACTGCTGAGCATAAAGAAGATATCAGAACTCTTTACAATTTGGGTAAAGATGCTGATTTTATTGAAATTCCAGAGGGGATACTGAACACGAATTATTTGATTAAAGATAAGGATAAAAAATATGTATTCAGGCTTTTAGAGGGGAGGCGAAATATTGATGAGGAGTTAAAAGAACTGGAACTTTTAAATTTTTTAAATAAAAATGATATTTCATGCCCCCGGGTATCTGTAAATAATCTGGGTGAAAACCATATGTTTATTCAAGAAAAAATGGGGTGTTTGTTCGATTTTATTTATGGGGAGAAGGTGAGTGAGATCAACGGCGACGTTTTAAAAAAAATCGGATCTACCCTGGCAAGACTGCATAATCTGTCCAGGGGCAGGTCTATCGAAAGAACCAGAAAAATAGACTTGGATTTTTTTTATGATAAGATATCAAAGATTGATCTGAAATCCGTTTTAAAAGAAGATTATAAACTGATCATGGGAAAATATAAAAGGGTAAAGGGAATTGATTTCTCAAACCTTCCAAATGGAATTGTTCACAACGATATATTCCCGGACAATGTATTTATGGGAGAAAAACTTTCATTGATTGATTTTAATGACTGTATGAATGCTCCGTATATCATAGATTTATCAATTGTAATAAATTTTTGGATTAGAATTAAAGAATTTTCTAAAGATAAAGAAAATAAGCTGATAAAAATATTTTTGAATGCATATGAAGACGAACGAAACTTAATGCCCGAGGAAAAAAAGCTGTTAAAAAAAATGGTTCTTAAAATGGCTCTTACCTTTATTTTTTTAAGGATAAATAAATCCTATGCAGAGGATAACAGGGGTAAAAATATGGAAGTTAAAACTTATAAAGAACTTTTAATTTTATTGGAGGAGGAAGCAGATGAAGTATATTAGTACACGTGGGAATCCTGAAGAATACACAGCTTCTCAGGCCATTGAAAAAGGGATCTGCAATGATCGCGGCCTTTTTATTCCTAAAAAAATCCCGAAAATTTCTCTGAGAGAAATTGAAGAGATGAAACAGGTCGGCTATAAGGAAGTGGCTTTAAATATATTGAAAAAATACCTTACAGATTATAGTGAGGAAGAATTGAACGAGTGTATAGCTGTCTATGATGAAACTTTTTCCCATCCGGAAAAAACTCCGGTAGTAAAATTAAAAGATGATATATATATATTGGAATTATGGCATGGACCGACTATGGCATTTAAAGACCTGGCTCTTCAGATTATGCCCCGTCTGTTTGCCCAGGCCAGGAAAAAAAATAATGCTGAAAAAGACAGCTTAATCCTGGTTGCCACATCTGGTGATACCGGAAAAGCTGCACTGGAAGGATTTAAAGACCTGAAAGGTGTAAGGGTAGTGGTCTTTTATCCGGTTGATGGAGTAAGTGATGTACAGAAACTTCAGATGCTGACATCTCAAGGGGAAAATGTAGAGGTAGTAGGGGTCGATGGAAACTTTGATGACTGTCAGACTGCCGTTAAAAATATATTTTTAGATAAAGAATTAAATTTATCCCTGGATAAATTTAAACTTTCTTCCGCCAACTCAATTAATCTTGGCAGACTCCTGCCCCAGATAATCTATTATTTTAAAGGTTATCTTCAGCTGTTGAAAGATGATGAAATCACTTTGGGAGAACCGATAGATTTTTCCGTTCCTACCGGGAACTTCGGGGATATTCTGGCCGGATATTATGCTAAAAAAATGGGCCTTCCCGTGGGCAGATTGATGTGTGCCTCCAATAAAAACAATGTATTATATGATTTTTTTAAGACGGGTATCTATAATAAAGAAAGAAACTTTTTCAAAACTATGAGCCCGTCTATGGATATTTTAGTTTCTTCCAATTTAGAAAGATTTCTATATCATATTTTAGAAGATGGCGAAGTTTTAAATGAACTCTACAATGAATTTGAAGAAAAAGGAATATTAGAATTAGACGAAAAATCTCTAAAAAAGATTAGAAAGACCATAGTTGCGGACTATACATCGGAAGAAGAGTGTCTAAAAACTATCTATAATACATTCAATGAAAATAACTATATGATAGATCCCCACACTGCAGTTGCCATGAATGCAGCTTTAAAAAATAAATCACGTAAAACAATTGTTCGTTCCACTGCTAATATCTATAAATTTTCTTCTAATATTTTAAAGGCATTTAAATTAGAAAAAAATAATGAATTTGAAAACATTGAGATCTTGGAAAAAATTTCTAAAGAAACT
>JAUXGP010000031.1 GCA_030621995.1 Psychrilyobacter sp. | reverse complement strand
GGCATCATTCCGAGCTTAAATTCCTTTATATTCATCCTTTATCTCCTATTTCCATCAATAAATTCAATTTTTCTATATTATACACCTTCTGAATCCTGCAGTCTATAATATAATTATATTTGAATACTTTTAACAAGATTAACATAAATTTTATCAAATAACAACTGATTTTATATAATTTAATATTTAAAAAACAAATATTGTGAATTTTATATCTATCATTTCTAAAATAAATGAGCCATGAGGCCCATTTATTTTATTATCTTTAATCGGATGCAACGTCACCTTGCTTTTTATACATTAAATAAGAATTCCATTAAATCCCCATCTTTTACAATATACTCTTTTCCTTCAAGTCTGAGTGATCCTGCTTCTTGAGAACCTTTCCAGCCATTGTTTTTGATAAACTCATCATATCCTACTACTTTAGCTCTGATAAATCCTTTTTCAAAATCAGTATGGATCTCTCCGGCAGCTTTAGGAGCAGTATCCCCTACTTTTATAGTCCATGCTCTAACTTCTTTTACCCCTGCTGTAAAGTAAGTTTGAAGTCCCAGTAATTTATATCCACCACAAATAAGCCTGTTTAATCCAGGCTCAGTTACTCCTAATTCCTCTAAAAACATCTCTCTATCCTCTAGATCCATCTCCTGTAATTCCGATTCAACCTGAGCTGATACGATTACAACCTCTGCATTAAGATCTTTTACATATTCTACTACCTGCTCTACATATTCATTTCCTGTGGCCAGATCACTGTCAGATACATTAGCAGCAAACATCATCGGCTTTACTGTTAATAACTGGTACCCTTTTATAGACTCTAATTCCTCTGAAGTTAATTTTAACGTATTTAATAATTTAGAATCCTCCAAGTGGACTTTACATTTTTCCAATACAGGAACTAATGCCATGGCTTCCTTGTTTTTAGCTCTGAGTAATTTAGCCTGTTTTTCGAGACCTCTCTCTACAGATTCTAAATCTGCTAAGATAAGTTCAGCATTTATTACTTCAATATCTCTGATTGGATCTACAGATCCATCTACATGAACTACATTTTCATCCTCAAAACATCTTACAACCTGACAGATCGCCTGTGTATTTTTTATATGTGTTAAGAATTTATTTCCTAATCCCTCTCCACTGGCTGCACCCTTTACTAATCCTGCGATATCTGTAAATTCTACTGTAGCATGTTGTACTCTCTGTGGATTTATTATTTTAGATAATTCATCTAATCTGCTGTCAGGTACTGTTACCATCCCTACATTTGGTTCTATGGTACAAAAAGGATAGTTTGCTGCTTCTGCCGCTCCTGCCTTTGTTATTGCATTAAATAATGTTGATTTACCTACATTTGGTAGTCCAACGATTCCTATTCCAATCATCTTTATTTTGCCTCCTAAAAATTTCTTTTTTTACTCTTAATTTTATCATTTATAACAAGTAATTACAAGACACTATCTAGAAAGCTTTTAGAAACCGTTAACCAAAACCTTTTTTTGACACAGATTACACAGATTTATACAGATTAAAAATAAAATCTGAGATAATCTGAAAAGATGAGGGTCAGATTACATCCATGTTCTATTTTCTTAAAATAATTTTTTCAACTTATTTTTTCCTGTAGCTGAGAGCTTCCATAATATGAGATAATTCTATATTTTTACTTCCCTCTAAATCGGCGATTGTCCTTCCCACTTTGAGCACCTTATCGTAGCTCCTCCCAGAGAGACCGAATACATCTATGGAGTCTATCAACACTTTTTTACTTCTATCATCTAGTTTACAGTGTGTTTTTATCTCTTTAGGAGTCATATTCCCATTAATTTTTGAGTTTCCAAATCTTTCCCACTGTATTTTTCTTGCTTTTTCTACCCTTTCCCTTATTTTAATTGATCCCTCTCCCTCTTCATAGGAAACCAGCTCCTCCCTGGATAATTTTTTTATCTCCAAATATAGATCTATCCTATCGAGCAGCGGTCCTGAAATCTTATGCTGATATCTATTTATTTGGGACAGGCTGCAACTACACCTGTTTTCAAATAAATTTCCACACGGACATGGGTTTGATGCCATTATAAGTACCATATCTGCCGGCATCTCCACCCTGTATTCTGCTCTAGTTATGGATACTTTTTTATCCTCCAGGGGCTGCCTCAGTGTTTCTAATACTGTTCGCGGAAATTCTGTAACTTCATCTAAAAATAAAACTCCATTATGTGCCAGGCTTATTTCACCGGCTTTAGGGACTCTCCCTCCTCCTACAATGGAAACCATGGAGCTGCTATGGTGGGGGCTTCTAAATGGTCTTTTATTTATTATTGGTGTATTTTTTGTCAGCATCCCTGTACTGCTGTATATCTTGGTTGATTCGATTACTTCATCCTCACTCATAGGCGGTAATATGGTAGGCAATCGTTTCGCCAGCATTGATTTTCCTGCTCCTGGAGTTCCTATCATATAAAAATTATGTCCCCCTGCTGCTGCTATCTCTATGCATCTTTTGGCCTGGACCTGTCCCTTTACCTCTTTAAAATCCACTGAATAATCTTCACCTTCTTCACTCGTTTCTACTGTTGGTGATTCTATCTCTACCTTATTATTTAAAAATTCAACTACCTGAACCAGGTTATCAACCGGTATTATCTCTACCCCCTTTATGACACTGGCTTCTAAATAGTTCTCTCGGGGCAGGATTATTCCAAATATATCATTTTCTTTGGCACAGATAACCGAATTTATGGCTCCGTCAATTTTTCTGATATCACCATTTAAAGACAGTTCTCCCAATACTATATATTTTTTTATTTTTTTATTTTCCACCTCTCCCAAACTGGCTAATATTCCTATGGCTATAGGAAGATCAAAGGATGCCCCCTCCTTTCTGATTCCGGCAGGAGAAAGGTTTATCACTATCCGCCTTGCAGGCAGTTCATATCCGCTGTTTTTTATGGCCGCTCTGACCCTTTCCTTACTTTCAGAAATAGCCACATCTGCTAATCCTACTATATTAAAACTAGGTAAGCCTGCCATAATATCAGCCTCAACCTCCAATATATAAGATTCTATACCTATATAACTCGAACTTAATATTTTAGATACCATAATTGTCCTCCTCATTCGTATTCTTGAAATTACCCTATTATTCTATCCATATCATTTTTTTCCTATAAAACACCTAGTTTTCATGGTAAACTTCTATCAAGTATTATAAAAGGAGTGGGTATATTATGATCATAGAAAAGATACAGATTGGAAAGATCAAAGTTCCGTTAATCACACCATTTAAAACAGCACTCAGAACTGTAGAAACTGTAGAAGACATAGTTATAATTATAGAGACCGATACAGGGAATAAGGGGTTTGGTGAAGCTCCTCCAACTGCTGTTATTACAGGGGATACCCATGAATCAATAGTAGGAGCAGTGACTTTAATAGGACAGCAGCTTATAGGTAAAAATATTGAAGATTTTAACAACTTAATAGATATTGTACAAGGTGCAATAATGAAAAATACCAGTGCAAAAGCAGCTGTGGAGATAGCTCTTTACGATCTATTTGCCCAGTCAATGGGAAAACCTCTATATAAAGTTTTAGGAGGAGGACCCCGTGAATTAAAAACCGACCTGACCATAAGTGTAGATAGTGTTGAAAAGATGGTATCCGACAGCTTAAAGGCTGTAGAAGCAGGCTTTGATGAGTTGAAAATTAAGGTGGGTAAAAATATTGAAGAAGATATTTATAGGATGAAATCAATCTATGACGCAGTAGGACCCGATATAAAATTAAGATTAGATGCAAACCAAGGATGGACTGCAAAGGAATCAATCTATGCTATTAAGAAGATTGAGGAATATGGGATTGTATTGGATTTTGTAGAACAACCGGTAAGAGCCGGCGATATCGACGGGATGATAAAAGTGACATCCGAAGTCTTATCTCCCATTTTGGCAGATGAATCTATCTTTTCACCTAGAGATGCAATGGAAGTAATCACTCGAAAAGCTGCTGATATTATCAATATCAAATTGATGAAAACAGGAGGAATATCAAATGCTTTAAAAATAATTAATATCTGTGAAATATATAATATCCCATGTATGATCGGCTGTATGTTAGAAGCAGGAATAAGTGTTACAGCAGCAGCTCATCTGGCCGCAGCAAAGAGTTCTATTATAACCCGGATAGATTTAGACGGTCCTGCACTGTGCAGCGAGAATCCGTTAGATGGCGGTATCACCATGGATGGGTCTAAGATAACCTTATCCCATGAACCTGGCTTGGGAATAAAAACTGTCGCTGGATTTGAATTTATTCAAGAGATAAAATAATAATCGACTTTAAAAGTAGTTATTTTCATGGTAAAATTCTTTGAAACACAATCAAATAGACAGAAGGAGTAATTATAATGGATGGAAGAAATAGAAATGATATAAAACCTGGTATAGAAGTGGCTATTGTTTTAAAAAATGATCAAAGAAGTGGTAAATTAACCTATGGAACAGTGCAGGATCTCCTTACAAACAGTAAGTTTCATCCCCATGGGATAAAAGTCAGATTGAGTGACGGACAAGTTGGCAGGGTAAAAGAGATCGTTGAAAAATAAAGATATACAGCAAAAGCCTCCTACAAATCTAGAAAATCTGGATTTGTAGGAGGCTTTTTTTATTCACACTTGAATTTTTCTAATTTCCCCACAATTAAGGTCATGAAATTTACCAAAAATGAAGAGATAATTATTATATTACCTGCAGTTCCTCCCATTAATTTACCATAGAGAGCCAGCCCTCCCCCCAATAAAATTCCTAATACAGCATATTTTTTATCACACCTATATCCTAAAATCCCTGCAAGACACGGGACTATAAAGGCTCCTGAATAGACCGCCAGGGCAAGCAGGAGGGTCGGTAATATAAAGGTAAATTTTAGTGCTACCAGTATAGAAAATCCTCCGAAAACAAGGATAAATACCCTGGTTAATCGAATGGCTTTCTCCTCCCTAAGATCTTTTATAAAAATTTGGGCAAAGGTAGAAGATGCCGTGAGTAAGGTAGTATCTGCTGAAGAAATAACTGCAGATAACAACCCAAAATAAAGCAAGATTACTATAGGCTGAGGTAATACTTGATCTGCCAAAAACATCAGTACCGATCCCTTGACTATATCTATTCCATAGTTTGAGCTTACATAAACTCCTATCCCTGCTAAAATAAATCCCAATGGAATTAAAATTACAATGGATAATTTTATCGCTTGTTTAGCTGTCTTCTCATCCCTGGCACAAAATATTCTGGAATAGATATCCGGTCCCACTAAAAAAGTAGATGAATAGGTGAGAATCATGATAAACAGGTCTAAAGAATCAAATTTTTCATTGATGAGTCCCATCCCGCTTATATCTCCACCACCTTTTAAAATATAGGCAAAGCAGAGAATTACCCCTGTAATTATAAATATAAATTGGATGAAATCTGTTTTGATGATAGAGAGCTGGCCGCCTAAAAATGTATAAGCAATAAAGACTAAGCCACTTATAATCACCGCAATGGAATAATTCATATCTACAAGTATAGAAATTATCTTGGCAGACCCCATTATCTGGGCTGCAACTATACCTGTCCATGCAATTGGAATAATAACAGATGAAAGATTTTTTACTTCATCCCCGTAAAATTCCCCCATGAGTTCCGGCAGATTATAACTTTTATATTTTTTTAACCTGTCTACCAGGGGCAAAAGACCCAAAAGTCCAAAGGCCGCACAGAGCATAAACCAGGCTCCAGCCCATCCATTGGCATAAGAAAAATTAACACTCCCTATAATCGCTGAACTTCCCAGTACTGTTGCCAAAAGACTTCCGGCTATTTCCCTTACACCGGCATCTTTTCCCGCTATAAAATAATCCCTCGATCCTTTGACCTTTTTATAGGAACTATACCCTATAAAGATAACTATAAAAAAATATAAACTTAAAATTACCTGATTCATTAAAAACACTCCTAAAATAAAAATATTAATATTGTAACATATTTTAGAAATAATTAAAAAAGCAACGTGATATTGCATCCAGATAATAAAACCCCCTCCTAAATCAGGAGGGGGTTTTTAATTATTTCTATACTTCTACTTTTGCCTCTGTTTTGTCTATTTTTTCAATTGAGAACCCTGTATATCCATAGATTATGGCTATAACTGGATTGATTAAGTTTAGGAAACAATATGGAATATATGTCCACGGTGCTAACCCTAAGGTAGCGATCATATAAGCCCCGCATGTATTCCATGGAATTAATGGTGATGTCAGAGTCCCTGCATCTTCCAATGATCTCGAAAGATTTTTTGGATGCAGTCCTCTTTCCTCATATGCTCCTTTAAACATTCTTCCAGGTACAACTATTGCAAGATATTGATCTCCAGCCACTACGTTAACAAATATAGGAGTTAAAATAGTTACTAGAATAAGATTTCCTGTAGAGTGTGCTACAGATAAAATTTTCATTGCTAAAGTTGCCAGCATTTGAGTTTTTTCCATGATCCCGCCTAAGATCATAGCACATACAATAAGGGAAACAGTCCACATCATAGAATCTAATCCACCTCTATTCAATAAAGAATCAACCATGGCTAATCCTGATTCACCTTCGTATCCATAGTGCAGTGTTGAGAATACTGATCCCAATGATGCTCCTTGGAAAAACATTGCTGCTATTCCACCTAAGATAGATCCTCCAAATAATCCTGGAATTGCAGGAACTTTCATTACCACCGCTCCAATTACAATAACCGGCACCAACAATAATATAGGATTAAGGTTAAAGTTTCCACTTAAAGTATTTAAAATATTATTAATCATATCAGTATTAAGTGCCGCTCCCGTATACTTCATCCCTATAAATCCAAATAAAACTATAGATATTATAAAACTCGGTACTGTTGTATATAACATATGTTTAATATGAGTAAATAAATCTGTCCCTGCCATTGCCGGTGCTAAGTTTGTTGTGTCCGATAATGGTGATAATTTATCTCCCATATATGCTCCAGAGATAATAGCACCCGCTACTATATTTCTAGGTATTCCAAGTCCTTCTCCTACACCAATAAGTGCAATACCTACAGTTGCTGCTGTTGTCCATGATGAACCAGTAGCTACCGATACGATAGCACATATAATAAGTGTTGCCGGTAAAAATATTCCCGGTGACAAGATCTTTAATCCGTAAAAGATCATAGTCGGTACTACACCAGATTGAATCCAAGTTCCTACTACCATTCCGATTATCATAAGAATTATTATTGCTCCCAATGCCATCTTAATAGTCTCTACTATTCCAGTTTCTATCTCTGCCCAAGTATAATTAAGACCAAATATAGCTACTCCAGCTGCGAAAAATGCCGATACAAGAATAGGAATATGTACGTCAATATGTGCAATTTGAATTGCATAAAATAAACTCCCTATTAAAAATAACAATGGTATCAGTGCGTACATAAGTGTCGTTTCCTTTTTCATCTTACTCCCCATAATCAATTCCCTCCTGATTTTTTTATTTATAAGTAACAAAAAGAGCTATCGATAACACTACCAATAACCCCAACAATAAAACTTAAATAAAGTCTATGCTCAAAATCATTTAATAGCACATCACCGATTTTATACGGTGACAGTATTATGGATATTTTCCATAATCCCAACACGAAGAATTTTGACTCTTTTCTTCGTATTTCGGCAAATTTACCTTTCATATCAGGATCGACGCTTGTCATGCTAACCTAATATTACTTTTTAATATTTGCAACCTCTATCTAAATTTTTCTTTTCTGAGAGTTATTTTATAATAATATCTTTGATTTGTCAATTTTAATTGAACACTTTTTTTACATAGGGTGATGTGGTCAGCTGTAATAGAGAACCATAATCTAACTTAAATTCCACTATATCTCCTACCTTGTACTCTTTTTCCGAATCTGTTATATCCAGTACCAGATGATCGCTGCTGGCACCCAATATTATCAATTTTTCATCTATTACTTCCAAATTAGATTGGTCTACATCCTGTTTACCTATGGCTAAAATAGCCCGTTTTCTCTTTCCCCTATCGATAAACTCAGGTTTTTCCCCAAAAGCATTGAGTCCGATTTTTCCTATTGGATAGGACTGCTTTTCCTTCAGTTCTATTATCTCTACCTCTAATTTCACACTGTCATAAAAACATCCTTCCAGGTTTTTACCATAGGCCGTTTCCCTGCCAAAGATCAGAGATTCCCCCAGCCTTAGGTTATTTATTTTTTTTGGCATATTATTGTTCCATAAAAGATCCAAACTACTAGAATTACCTCCTGATATAATATTTAGTTTTAAATTATATTTTTCCTCTATCAAATCCGAAATTTTTTCTAATTGCCCTAAATTATCGAAGCTAGGAATGATCCCGCCATAACATGTCAGATTCACACCTATCCCCTCTAATTTAATATTTTTCATAGAATTTATTTGGTCCATATAGTTCTCTATATCTTCAGGCAGGATTCCCTCTCTGAGGTCCCCTAATTCAATCATCAGAATGATCCTGTGAACTCTATATTGTTTTTCTGCCTCCTCATTCAAAAGAGCTATAGTAGATATTTCACTGTTCAGACTTATATCCACATGTTTTATCACTTCTTTTATCTGAGATCTCATAGGCAGGCGTATCATTATCTTGGGAACATCCAGGTTTTCATATTTTTTTAGATTTTCTACCCTGGAATCCCCTAGATATTTTACCCCTCCCTCTACTAAGACCCTGGCTACCTCTATACTTCCTGAAAAAACTTTGGTTATCCCCACTACATCTATCTGGGATTCCTTGCATTTTTTTGACAGGAATTGTACATTTTCTCTGATTTTATCCAAATCTACTAGCACCCTTGGGTATTCAGTCATAAAGTTTCCACCTCCTCTATCTTTAAACTTTTTTTGAGTAATTTAACAGCTGATCCCTTATTATATTTTGATAGGACTCCCAAAGAAGCCATAATATAATCATTATCTATCAATATTTTTACCTCCGATGTAGGCAGGAGTTTATCTCCCTTGTTGCTCAATGCTACTTTTTTTAAGATTTCTACCCTGTTTGGCAGCTTAGTCAATGCTCCTCCAGTCCCTATTATCCACTTAACACTGGTAAGATCCTTTCCCTCAGCAAGAGTTTTTTTAGTTTCACCAAAAAGATGTCTAAATCCTCCAGCATGCCGATGAATTGACATAATCACTGCTTTTTCCGTCAAGATCTCCACTAATTTTATCTCTACTGCACTTTTAGGAATAGGCGGGAAATTTAGGAGGTGCTCTGTCAGCTCGTCCTTCTCCAAGGTGAGCTCTTTGGCCAAGTTTTTTTCCCCTATTATCTCAACCAGGTTTCTCATATTTACGTAGACTCCCAAGTCTCCTTCAACAGTTCTTTTAGCTATAGGTTCCGGGGAGATCAAAATGCTCATTATCTCCTCACTGCCATCGGTTACCGAGTGGATATCTGTGGTAGCTCCTCCGACATCGATAGTTACCAGATCTCCTATGACTTCTTTTAAGATCTTAGAGGATTCCATTACTGCTCCTGGAGTAGGTACTATAGGCCCGCTCACTATCTCCCTTACCCTTTCCATCCCCGGAGCGTGGATGATATGTTCTTCAAAAACATCCTGGATTACACGTCTCACAGGTTCTACATTCAACCTGTCTATCTTAGGGTATACATTTTCTACTATCTTTAGGAAATCTTCTTTCCCATAATCCTCAAATATTAACTTTATCTCCTCACAATTTTGAATGTTCCCTGCATAGATTATAGGAACATCCAGGTTAAGTTTAGCCAGAAGTTCTGCATTATATAGAGCTGTATCCCGCTCACCATAATCCACTCCTCCAGCCAGTAAAATTATATTTGGTTTTATTTTTTCTATTTCCTTTAGATCGGTTCTTCTCAGTTTTCCCGAGGTCACCATATGGATATTTGCTCCCGCTCCAAGAGCCGCTTCCTTTGCCGCTTTGGCTGTCATATCATATACCAATCCATGAACAGTCATCTTCAGGCCGCCTGCCGCACTGCTTGTAGCCAGGAACTCATCATATTCCAGCTCTTTAATTCCCAATTTTTCCTCTAGATCATAGGTAGCATCCATAAGGCCTAGATTTACATCTCCTTGATCTACCGTGGTAGGAGCCTGCCCCTGCCCTATAAATTTAGGTTCTTCTCCCTCTAAATTTCCAAAGGCATTGACAACTGTTGTAGTACTCCCTATCTCTGCTACCAAAACATCTATTTTCATGATATCTGCTCCTTTACCCTCTCTCCGACCTCATCTATCCTTCCATCATCTCTTTCTTTCTCTTTACCAGGAATGAGGCTACATTTACTCCTCTGTCATTTTTCGAGAATCCTTCATCCATCCCATTTTTTCTGGCTATTTCAGGTGTTACCTGAGTCCCGCCAGCACAGATAATTATCTTATCTCTGATCCCTTTTTCAATGGCTAATTCATGTAATTTTTTCATATTCTTATAATGAACATTGTCATGGGAGATGATTGTAGAAGCTAAGACTACATCTGCATTTAATTCCACTGCTGCATCAATTAATTTTTCACACGGTACAGAAGTTCCCAAATACTCCACTTCCATCCCAAATTTCTCCACTCCTCCATGTTTAATATCTATAACTTCACGGAGCCCAACTGAATGTTCATCCTCTCCTACAGTCCCTGCAACTATCTTCAGATCATATTTTTCTACCAATGCTCTGATCTCATCATCTGTCATTACCTCAGGCTCAGGCGGGATTACCAAACTATCCAGATCCAGATCAAATTCAACCTTTCC
>JAUXGP010000176.1 GCA_030621995.1 Psychrilyobacter sp. | reverse complement strand
TCTCCCAAGTGGGGATAGCAGGAAGTACAGAGATAGGTGATAACTGTACCTTAGCAGGGCAGACAGGGATAGCGGGACATATTAAGATTGGTGATAATGTGGTCTTAGGGGCTCAATCAGGGGTATCGGGAAATATACCTTCCAATCAAATTCTTTCTGGAAATCCGCCAGTTAGCATAAAAGACCATTTAAAGATAAAGGCCAGCTTAAAAAAATTACCGGAGATGGTAAAAAAAGTGAAAAAACTGGAAAAAGAATTGAAAAAATAAAGATTAGGAAAAGAAAGTAAAGGCATCCGTATGGGTGCCTTTTTGTTTAAAAATATTGCATTTTATACTAATTAGTAGTATACTTTTTTTATGAAAAATTATAATGAGAAAGAGATGAGAAATTTGAAGTTATTGGTGACTTTATCTAGGTGTAATTCCTCTGTAAACAGCAGGATATATCCAAGAATTAAGGAGGAAGGATTAACGGAAACACAGTTTTCAGTATTGAATCTACTCTATCATAAGGGAAAATTTAATATTAAAGAGATCATTGAAAAAACATTTTCAAGTGGCGGAACCATGACAGTGGTGGTAAATAATCTATTAAAGGAGGGTTATATCAAGAAGGAAAGGTCTGAAACAGACAAAAGACAGATACGAATTAGTATTACTTCTAAAGGTTTGGATCTATTGGATTATATCTTAGGAACCCATGTTGAAAACCTAAAAAATACCTTCGATGTATTGACAGATACAGAAAAATTGATTTTAACAGAATTATTAAAAAAGTTAGGAAAGGGCAAAGCGGATGAAGAAAATCAATAAACAACTTAAAAAAGAAGCGATAATAACAGTGATCTTATATCTTATATATTTTGTATGGTGGTATAGTTTTGCATATGGTTTAGGAGATGTAGATCCAAAAGACTATAAATATATCTTCGGTTTACCGGAGTGGTTTTTTTATTCCTGTATCTTAGGGTTTTTGATGATAACGACTTTATTGTGGATTGCCATAAGGTTATTTTTTAAAGAAGTAGATCTAAAAACATATGAAAAAAATGCAGGGAGAGAAGGATGGAAAAAATAAAATTAATATTACCGCTATTGATATACCTGGGGGTAACTTTATATATTGCATATTATAACAGCCCGAGAAGGAAAAAAAGTAAAAATTTTACTGTTGAATATTTTATCGGGAACAGAAGTATGGGAGGGTTTGTTTTAGCTATGACTGTTATTGCAACCTATACTGGTGCCAGTTCATTTTTAGGAGGACCAGGGGTAGCATATAAGTTAGGTTTAGGATGGGTGCTTTTAGCTTCTATTCAAATTCCTACGGCATTTTTAACTCTGGGGATACTGGGGAAAAAATTAGCTGTTATCTCCAGGAAGATTGACGGAATCACAATAAATGATTTCCTGAGAGCAAGATATCAAAATAAGTGGGTAGTAATAATGTCTTCTATAGCTATTTTATTGTTTTTTATGGCCTATATGGTTGTCCAAGTAATTGGAGGAGCCAGGTTATTTGAAGTTTTAACAGGTCTGGACTACACTGTAGGCTTGGCTATTTTTGGATTTGCAATAATATTTTATACTGTATTTGGCGGATTTAAAACTGTAGCTATAACCGATGCTATCCAAGGTGTAATAATGCTGATTTCAAGTGTTATCTTATTTTTTGTGTTAAAAGACGCAGGCGGCGGGATGAGAAATATCATGAAAACCATCTATGAGATAGATCCAAATCTGCTGACTCCCAGCAGTGGAGGAGGCATAACAAAACCATTTATCATGTCATTTTGGGTATTGGTAGGAGTAGGTCTGCTGGGATTGCCTCAGACTACCATAAGATGTATGGGGTTTAGAGACAGTAAATCACTCCACAGAGCCATGGTTATAGGTACTTTTGTAGTTGGATTTTTAATGATAATGATGCATCTGATCGGGGTTATGGGAATAGCTATCATACCCAATGAACAGCTGGGGGATAAGGTAATTCCAATCTTAGCTATTAGAAATCTGTCTCCGGTATTATTAGGAGTCTTCATAGGAGGACCGTTGGCTGCAATTATGTCTACTGTGGACTCCCTTTTGATCCAGACCAGTTCTACCATAGTAAAGGATATCTATATAAATTATATAGCTGTGGAGATAGATGAAAAAAAATTGAGCAGGATATCACTGTGGACAACTTTAATCATGGGTGTTATGGTGTTTACCCTTGCTTTTCATCCGCCTGAATTTATAGTTTGGCTGAATTTATTTGCCTTAGGCGGACTGGAAGCAGTCTTTATGTGGCCTATATTACTGGGTTTATATTGGAAAAAAGCTAACTCTACCGGAGCTCTTCTCAGTATGGGAATAAGTCTTTTAGTATACGTCAGTATGACTATTCTAAAAATAAAGTTTTTCGGGATGCACCAAATAGTACCTACAATAGTAGTAGGAGGGCTGGTGTTTGTCATAGGATCATATTTAGAAAAGTCCAGTTCAGAAGAACATCTAGAGATATTTTTTGGATAAAAAAGGTTTAAATTTAGGAGGCAAAAATTGAAAATAAAATTAAAAAAGATAGAGATAGATATAAAAAAAGGTGATTTACAAAAATTCAATGAGATAGAGTTTGTAAGATTGGTAGAGGGTTCGTTTCATGAATGGACTCGTTTAGATGAGAAAAAAAATAAAATCAATTGGTCTGGTGAATTTACAATAGAGAGTGAAGATGGGGACTTTGACTACAGAGTAGACACTGAGAAAAAATATATAACCAGTTTGGATCTGGATGGATTTTTAGATGGAGAAAAGATAGATCTTGATGAGGATATGGAGCTCCTGCTCAGTTCAAACCACTCCTATGTCTATGAACTTCTGATTTTTCATGAAATCTCAAAATTAAAGGTAGTTTCAGATAGAAAGTTAAAAGCTGTGGAACTCTCTCTCTTCCCTAAATGGGCCAGCGGTTACCTGGCTGATAATTTGGAAAATAATCAAGTTATTCAGGAATTTATGGAGATATTTGAACCTCTTATGAATGAATTTGAGATAGTAAAAAAATCATATATAAATTTAAATAATATCCAGGTGGAATGTGAAGATGAAAAAATAAAGGAAATATTTAAAGAATCTATTAAAAAATATCTAGAAAAAGAAGTATTTTTTATAATACACGACAGTGAATATAGAAATCTTTTACCTAAATTAGAGATAAACAGACTGATCTCAGCAGGACATAAATTCAACCCTGACTTGGAAGAAGTGAAGATATGCAGTTAATTATAATGATTATAAAAATATAATTGATCTAGATGTTGACTTTTACCTAAAACTGTCGTAAAGTTTAGTATATCGATACGGAGGTGTTTAGATTTGAGTAACAATATTACATTTGGAGGAAATCCATTAACATTAATAGGTAACGAGATCAAAGTAGGGGCAAAAGCACCAAATTTTACAGCTTTAAAAACAGATTTATCACCATTTAGTTTGGAAGAATTAAAGGGAAAGGTAGTTGTAATCTCAGTTATGCCGTCAGTAGATACACCGGTATGCGAACTGCAAACAATTAGATTTAATACAGAAGCTTATGAGCATGGAAATATCAATGTGATTACTATCTCGGTAGATCTGCCGTTTGCTTTGGGAAAATTTTGTGCAAACAAAGGTGTAGATACAGCAATAACTCTTTCAGACCATAAAGATTTAGATTTTGGAATGAAATACGGGTTTGTTTTGGAGGAATTAAGACTTTTATCTAGAGGGATCGTAGTTATAGACAAAGATGGAACTGTAAAGCATGTAGAATATGTACAAGAGATTACAAGTCATCCTGATTATGATAAAGCAATAGATGTAGCTAAAGAATTAGTATAATTAGTAAAAATGGAGATTTTCTCCATTTTTTTTGGGATTAAAGGAAAAGAATGTTAAGATGGTAAGTATAAAGTAGAGGTTTCGCTGTTAAGCGGGAGGGAGGAAAAAGATGAAAAGAAGAGGATTTACAATAATAGAATTATTGATAGTAGTAGCACTTATCGGGATCTTAGTAGGAATTGGAGGAGTTTCCATAAAAAAACAAGCTGAATCCAGAGCTATGTTAAGGGTGCAAAATGAAATTGGAGATTTTTTCAGGGTGGCAGCCAAGAGATCGCAGGAGACAGGAAAAAAATATGCTGTTAACTTTGATTTAGGTGAAAAAAAAATAGAAATTTCTAGAAATGGAGATTTAATAGAGAAATTAAAATTACCGAATACATTTGAATATGGTATTAAATGGGGGTCAGCTTTTGATCAAACTTTTAGTAGTGAAATGGAAAGTAAGGGGTTTTTAGATAAGAATTTTACAATATATATATTTAGAGCCAGC
>JAUXGP010000122.1 GCA_030621995.1 Psychrilyobacter sp. | reverse complement strand
GATACTGCTAATTTTAAAGGGCTACAAATTGGAATGTTAGGAGCCAATAGAATAGAAAACACATTCAAAGGAGTAGGGTTTGGTGTTGTTAATATTCATAAGGGAGATTCTACAGGACTTTTATGGTGACTTATTAATGTGTCAAACGATGTAAAAGGTGTCCGATTTGGATTTGTTAACTACTCAAAAGGCAGATCAACAATTGATCTAGGAACGATTAATATTTCTCAAAATTCAGCATTTCAAATGGGATTATTCAACAAGACAGATGACCTTACGGGGGTACAGTTAGGATTAATAAATATGGCTAAGACAGGATTTTTATCGATATTCCCATTCTTTAATATCGATGGAAGGATATTCTAGATACTTTAAAAATACCGCTATGGATATAGTGGTATTTTTTTGTTAGGGAATGGGAATAAGGTACAGAGGTTGTATTACTAAAAAATAACTTAAATTTTACTAAAAAATAAAAAAAGGCTTGAAGGTGGTTTCGCACCATGTTTTAGAATGGTTTATAGAAAAAAATAAAAAGTATTCGGGAGGAAGAAGATGAAAAAAGTATTAATCGGATTAACAGCTTTAACAATGGCAACATCGGTAATGGCAGCAGGGAGAACTGTGGTGGAAACCAGAGTAGGAGGATCTTTTGCAGGAGCTTATAAAACAGAAAGCGATAGTGCATGGGACAAAAAAACATCCGGAATAGGTTATGAAGTGGCAGTAGAGGGAATGCAGGAAGTGAGTGACAACTTCTTCTTAGGATTAGGAGTAGCTTACCAGAATCATGCTAAGAGTAAAAATGCACTAACAGATACTAAAATTGAGAAAGCACAAATATTCAAGTCGGTGCCTGTATACTTAACAGCTAAATACCAGTTTGACTTAGGATTGGAATTTGTACCATTTGTAAAGGCTAACTTAGGTTACTCATTCAACTTAAAAGGGGATAAGTTAATGGGAGAAAAGCAAAAGATGGAAAACGGGTTATACTATGCAGTGGGAGCAGGTGTAGATTACAATAACTTCGTAATGGACCTGTCTTACCAGGTAAATCAAGGGAAGGTAGATTCTGTAATTGGAAAATTAAAAGCAGATCACAGCAGGGTAACACTGGGACTTGGATATAGATTCGACTTATAAGAAAAAATGAGAAAAAAGGCTTGTGCCTTTTTTTCTTATTTTAGAAGTTAAAAAGAAAGGTTCAAAGGGTTCCGCCCTTTACTGGGTTACTTTTTCTCTTGAAAGAAAAACTAACGAAAAAGTTCAAGAAGTTTATAAGTTGTCTTAATGAGTAAGTCACGATCGTTATTGTAGGTGTCTTACTGCTGAAGCATAACGACTATAAACTTCCTAAATTAAAAGTTCTGAGGCTCTGTGTCAAAAATAAAGGGTTTAATTCGAGAAAATTAGTGTCAATTAGTGACAAAAAATTAAGTTGGATTCAGAAAAAAGGAGAAGGATGAAGATGAAAAATATAAAATTTTATTACAAATTAATCAAACAGGGGAGTAAGAAGGGGCAATTAAATACAAGGAAAAAGAAGATTAGGTTTTCTTTGAGAACTATAATTTTTTACCCATGGATGGCTGATTTAGCAGATTTTATCAGAAATCACGATCATCTTTCAACTAAGGTCTTTGAATACCCAATCTTAATGAGCAAAATACACAGGCCTTATCTATCCAATGCTTTTGGGATGAGGGAAAAAGTAGAGACTATTAAAGACAGCTATAGATTTATAGATGAGTATTTTCCTGCTGAGAAGAGGGAGAGTCTCTATACAGACGGGAAGGTAAAA
The DNA here is from genome assembly GCA_030621995.1 of Psychrilyobacter sp. Lineage (GTDB taxonomy): Bacteria > Fusobacteriota > Fusobacteriia > Fusobacteriales > Fusobacteriaceae > Psychrilyobacter. Next base: position 3,840 of record JAUXGP010000122.1, on the reverse strand, counting down.
ATTGGAGAGATCACAGGTAATAAAGAAGAACTGTTTGAAATAAACCTGGCCCTCTATCCCCACTATGACAAGGAAGGGGAGTTTAATTTAATATTGACCAATTCAGACAAGGTTGTTCTTTCTACATTGACATTCAGTCTGCAGAAAGTTAAAGATGGGTTCAGAATATTTGTAGGAGGACTGCAGGGAGCCGGCAGGGATGTAGATCATAACTTGATAAAAACTGCCACCAAAAATATGTATGGAATTTTCCCCAAAAAAATCCTTATGGAATCTCTTTATTTCCTGGAAAAATCATTGGATATGAAAATCGAAAAAATATGCGTGGGAAATGCCCAGCATGTCTATACTGCAAAAAGATATAAAAGAAAAAGAACTATTCATTCCAGCTATGATGAATTCTGGGAATCTTTAAACGGGAAGGTGTTAAACTCTGGTCTGTGGCTGCTGCCCCAAAAACTGGAAAGAAAAGATATCCTGGAAGTTGTCAGTAAGAAAAGGGGACAATACAGGAAGAGATATACTCTTTTGGATGAATTAGAAGGTTCGATCTTACAAACAGTTAAAGGTATTTAAATAAAACTTGAACTTGGGCTCAGCCCAAATGATAATCTATACTTATTATTAATAAAATTTGGAGGGAAAGAAAATGAAAGTAATGAAAAAAATTAGTATGTTATTGGTTATTTTGTCGGTGGTTGTATTTACAGGGTGCAGTAATGTTATCGCTACAAGGGCAACCTTTGATGTAAAGAAAGCAAAATTAAGTGATGAATAGATGTTAGATGTAGTTGAGAAAATATTGACTGAGGAAGGAATGAGAATTGTCAGCCAGGAAGCGGCTGAAAAATATAAGGTGGTAAAAGCAGTAAAAATAATCAAACCTGAAAAAGAAAAATCTACAGGGGAAAAAGCCCTGTTAATGGGAGTAGATTATTTTTTAGGAAGAGATGAATTAACACTTTTCTTTGTATTAGATAATGATAAGATGTATCTGTACGGGACTCTTAAGAATGTAAAGGACAAAATTTTAACAAAAGAAATAGAATATAAAAATATGCCTCAAGAGATGTTTCCAGAGAAATCATTGGATGTAATGAATAAAATAGCTAACAGGATCAATGAGGAGACAGGATTATCCGGAAGAATCTGGAATACTACAGGTACGCTGGGAAGAGAATACAAGATAAATTAATTGAAGGCATAGTATTAAAGCCGGGAGGAAGCTACGCTAAGTTTGCATATGAAGGGATAAAAACACCTGAAAAGGTTGGAAAGTTCTTTGATGATGTATTTTTATTTTCTGTGACTGGTGGAGAAATAGAGATGGACAGAGACAGGGGAATAAACTGCTTTGAACTTTATAATGAAAATTATAAAGGGGGGGAGGAGCCCGGAATCAATCTCCTACCTTTTGATACCTGTAAAGTAAATTTAAACTAAATATCATATAAAATTCAGGAAAACCTTTTTGAAGAAGTAGAGATAGTATCTATTTATTTGGGAAGGTTTTTTTGTCTATTTTAAAGATTATGAAAATGGGGGAAAAGGAAAAAATAAAAGAACTAGTCACGAATGGCACAAATTGATATAGATTGCAAAAAGGGCTTCTTATTTATTGTATTTCAATATTAGGTGTATAAATACAAGGGGAAGTTTTTAGGAGGACTGAGAGAGGAGATTAGAAGGTATTTTATTGAGAACTTAAAACTGAAATATTATAAAAATCTTGAACATGGTGTGAGGCCATGTAATTAGAATAAGAAGATATTAAAGAAGGATAAAAATAGGAGGGGTTCCCTCCTATTTTTATAATCTATTTTATGGGAATTTGGATCTCAAAAATCCAATCTTTATTTGACTTAGATGTAATAATACTGGAGATAGAGATCAGGTAGACAGGACCATCCTGCTCCAGCCCTTGTTCTTTTAAGATAGACAGTTCATGAATGATATTTTCTTCTATAGTTTTAAGAAGATCTGTTTCATTTTTCATATTGGCTTTGAATTGTGCACAAAAATATTTTCCCTCGGGTATTGTGCTTGACTCTGCATCTTTTGTATTTTTAACCGGGAATAAAATATAGTCATCAACCCAAAGTTTGTTATTTTTAAAAGAAAAAGAAAAAGCAGAGATATTTAAAAGCTGCCTATATAGATGAGGGGATTCAACTTCCATAACTTTTTTCTGACTAAACTGATCTAAACTCATATCTAATTTAAGGGGGATGATATTACGTTTTTTTAATGTTTTGATAACAGGTTTTTCTAAAAGGTTATTTTCAGCATCAATTGTTTCTACAATGCTGTTTAAAATATTTAAATAACCGTGGATAGATTTAACTTGTTCCTCTAATACTGTCATTCTGTCCAATAAAAAATTCTTTGTGGAAGAATTTAGAGGACCCTCCTCCTTGAGTTTTAAAAATTCAGTGGTTTCCTTTGTGGAGAGACCGGATGCTTTAAGACATTGAATTAAATAGAAAAAGTGAAGCTGAGTATCGGAATAATACCTCTTTTTGGATTCTAAGTCAGTGTGTTCAGGGATTAAAAGTTTTTTCTTCTCATAGTATCGTAAAGTATCTAAAGTAACATTGTATTTTTTAATTAATTCTCCTCTAGAGATCATAACAGACTCCTTTAAAATATATTTAATAATTATAATTATAACAAAACAAAAGGGAAAACAAAAGTAATATAAGTGAAAGAAATAGACAGGAGAAGAAAAACTCTATTAAACAAATATAAAAACACTGTAAACTTTATAATTTTTTCACAAATTTACGTAATATCAATAAAAAATTTTGATAAACCAAAACAAACTTGATATAATGATAGATAAGAAAAATTACAAGATAAAATAATTTATTAAATTAAAATTATTGATGGGGGGAGATTTTCATCTAAATATTAGGAGGATTAAATCGTATGAGATTCAGTAAGATGTATGTAAAAACATTGAAAGAAACGCCAAAAGATGCAGAGATAGCAAGTCATCAATTGATGTTAAGATCAGGAATGATAAAAAAATTAGCCAGTGGAGTGTATACCCACCTGCCGCTTGGGTTTAGAATTCTTAAAAAGGTAGAAACAATAGTAAGGGAAGAGATGGAGAGAGCAGGAGCTCAAGAGATCTTAATGCCTGTAATCCAGCCGGCAGAGTTATGGAAAGAAACCGGCAGATGGGACGCTATGGGACCTGAGATGATGAGACTTCAGGACAGACATAATAGAGATTTTATATTAGGACCTACCCATGAAGAGGTAATCACAGATATTATCAGAAATGATATATCTTCATATAAATCACTGCCTTTAAATTTATTCCAGATTCAAACTAAATTCAGAGACGAGAGAAGACCTAGATTCGGACTTATGAGATGCAGGGAGTTCTTGATGAAAGATGCATATTCATTCCATGATGGAGATAAATCTTTAGATGAAGAGTTTGAAAATATGAAGGCTGCTTATACTAGAATTTTTGAAAGATGCGGGTTAAAATTCAGATCGGTAGAAGCTGATTCAGGAGCTATCGGTGGAAGCGGGTCACAAGAATTCCATGTATTAGCTGAATCCGGTGAGGACGAGATCATCTATTGCGATACTTGTAACTATGCAGCCAACTTAGAGACTGCTGAAAGTAACTTAAATTTACAGCCTAGAAGCGGGGAGTTATTGGAGCCTGTACTAGCTGACACTCCTAATGTGTCAAAAATTGCAGATGTAGTAGAATATTTAAATGTACCTGTCAGCCAGACCGTAAAGGCTATGATGTACAAGGATATCGATACTGAGGAAGTATTCATGGTGCTAAGTCGGAGGCCAAGCGGTCTTAGGAAG
>JAUXGP010000277.1 GCA_030621995.1 Psychrilyobacter sp. | reverse complement strand
TCTTGACACAAGAAATAGATGAAAGAAGGTCAGCGGCTATAAAAATATCTATTATATAATCTAAAAGATTAAAAAAATCGAAACTCGCTATGCTTAAACAGTCGAATATTTTTTAAAATCTTTTATTCTTATTTCATTAACGATATTTTTAAAAGGCCGAAAAAATCAAAGAAATTATCTGTATCTCAAGGTTTTAAATTGGTAAATATTGGTGGCAAAAAGATTTATTTTCATAAATTTACAGAATTTATAAAATCCTCAAAATATCATCGGTGGTATAGATCATTTCAAATTTATCCAAATTGTCGATAATATGCTTTTTTTTGTCGGAAGAGAGTTTTTTAGTATAATAAGTCTTGGTTTTATCATAATTTTTAATCATTTCAAACTCCTCCAAAATATTTATATTTTCAGGCAGGATTAAATTATCAGTTATTTTTGCAGTTCCATCTACATGGACAGCTTCCCTTGTGATAACCATAAAATCACCTTGAATTTCATCAACAGGAAGCTCCTTGTAGAAGATGCAGTAGTCATAACCACCACAGTATCTGTCTGAAATATCTAAAAACTCGGAAAAATAATGGGGGAGAGAATCTCCTGTAACAACCAAGGTTTTTTTATTGTGTAATTTATTCCACAGTCCCATGGTATAAATTATAGTTTTCATCCCCCGATTCCCTGAATAGATGACCAACGGGTTTTCTTTTTTTCTAAAGATGGTGGATAAAACTTCTTTTTGCAGGGAGTTATAATCTAAATCTCCCAGGATAAAAGTTTTTATATCTTTTAATATTCCGCCGGCTTTAAAATGATTGGTTTTAAAATTATGATCGTAATCTATGGTGATGTGGATATTGTAGTTTTCATCTTTTTTTATGATCTCTGTAATTTTCACCTTAAATTTAAAGTTGTAGTCATAGGTTAAAGTTTTTAATATATTTTCGGTCTGCTGGGGGAGATACCCTACAATGGACCTGCCTGAGTTTACAGTAACTCCATTGGAATACTCAAGGTAGGTAGGAGAATTGATATCTATATTTCTCTTGGTATAGATCACTTCCTTCATGGGAAAGGTTGTATCATACAGGTCGATACCTTCCTTCAACAGATTTTTTTCGGAGTTTCCTTCCCTGATATCTTCTACGAACATCTTCACATTGAATCGGTCCATATATGTATCTACCTTTAATTTAAAAGCTACATCTACAGATTTCATCTCCATCAGCCTTTCAAAATGATGGGAGCTGCCAAACCAAACACAGTTTTTTAAAGTAGTGCCATTTTCAGAAACAGCATCAAACATGATGTGGGTTTTATCCTTGCCGATCAACCTGACCCTGTCCAAGATGACGTTTTTCACCTCAAAGAGAGGTGTTGCATTTCCAAAACCATAGGGTTCGGCTTTTTCCAGTTCAGCATTAAAATCATATGTAAGCTTAGTAAAACCGATTTCCTTGTCGATCTTTACAGGTTTTTTATAATCTTCATGGGATAGTTGAGAACCTGCATGTTTATTGATTCTGTCTCGGAACTCGCCTACTTTGTCGGCATCTATGGAAAATCCTGCTGCTCCGGCATGGCCGCCGTATTTGATGAATATCTCCCTCATGGAATTTAGTCCCTCGATAATAGAATATCCTTCGATACTCCTGCACGAAGCCTTTGAGATACCGTCTTTCTCCTCCATGATTATAGTGGGCTTATAGTATTTATCCACAATTTTAGAAGCTACTATCCCTACAACCCCGTGGTGGAAGCCTACCCCGGATACTACAATTACATTGTCTTCATAGTATCTGTTTTTTTCAATTTCAGCCTCTACTTTTTCCAGGATATCAGCCTGAACCTCCTTTCTTTCACAGTTTTGACCGATTAGTTTCTTGGAGATCTCACGAGCCTCTACCATGGAATCACTGATGAGAAGCTTTACTGCCATCTTGGCATCTTCTAATCTGCCGGCAGCATTAAAGATCGGTGCTATGATAAATCCTACATCGTAGGTGTTAAATTTCTTTTCCTCCAAATCATCAAAGATAGTCTGGAGTAAGATCTGCAGGCCTGAGTGATTTGTATGTTTTAACTGCTGCAGTCCTAATTTGGTGAAGATCCTGTTTTCTGCCTTGAGAGGAACTATGTCGGCAATGGTACCGATGGCTACAATATCCAAATATTGATAGATCTCTTCTTTTCTGCCTAAGGTTTCGTAGAGTCCCATCATCAGCATAAATGCAGTCCCTACCCCGGCAAGATATTCAAATTTGTAGGAGTTGTCCTCCCTTTTGGGGTTTACCACTGCATATGCAGGGGGGAGGATATTATTTATATCATGATGGTCGGTGATGATTACTGTGAGTCCCAATGAATTGGCATACTCTACTTCTTCCACAGACGAAACACCACAGTCCACAGTGATTACCAGATCTCCACCCTGCTTCTGAATGTGAGACAGTGCTTCCTTGTTTAATCCGTACCCTTCATCTCTCAGAGGGATATAATAATCCACCTTATAGCCCAGCTCTTTTAAAGCCAGATAACAGAGGGAGGTAGAGGTTATCCCGTCTACATCATAGTCGCCGTAGATAAATATTGTTTTTTTGGCTTCTCCTACTTCTATTATTTTATCCACAGATTTTTGCACATCGGAAAATTCAAAGGGCGAAACTATATTTTCTATCTTTGGATTTATGAATTTTTCTATCTTTTCATGGGTATCTATCCCACGGTTTATGAGAATATTTAAAAAATCCTTGCTGAGCCCCAGGGACTCAAATTGTTTTGTATTATAAATATTACGATGAATCCATCTAGCTTCCATTAGTGTAGGTTCATTGTTAGAAGGAGGGGTAT
>JAUXGP010000194.1 GCA_030621995.1 Psychrilyobacter sp. | reverse complement strand
TCCGTCAGCTAATTTTATAAAACCATTTCTGAGTTCTTTTTTTCTTGACTCTTGCTCGGTGTCATTCTTCCCTTCATGCTCTCCTGTATTTGTTGCAGGGCTGCTAAAAGTTTTATTTTTAACTATCTTTTTTTCTTTAACTTTTATTTCCTTAACAGGTATTTTTTTCTCTATAACTTTTTTAGTTTTCACCACCTTTTTTTTTGTTATTTCTTTTTCTTTAACAACCTTTTTCTTTTTTTTCTCTGTTTTTTGGGGTTGTTGTATTTGTTTTTTTACAACTAAATCTTTAGATAAACCACTAATTTTTTGACTACTTCCTGTCATAGTAAATGATATTTTTGGATTACCTACTTGTTTAAACTCCAATTTATTCTTCAATGTACTAAGAGCAAAAATAACTATTACAACATGAAAAATCAGAGAAAATAAAAAATACCTCATTTAAAAAACCTCCAAAGTTTTTATACTCTGAAAATAAGTTTTAAATAAGGTATTAAATGAATTATATCTTTTTTGCAAGTTGATTAAAACTAGACAGTGAAAGATATAGTAATTATTTTAGGCTCTACAATTTATAACACATTATAAAAGTTTTTGTCAAATCAATTTTTTGACTTTAAATTATTTAAACTTTTTGATAAAAAGACTTGACAAAGTTATTTTAAACTTATTATAATGTGATCGAAAACTTTGAATGTCAAAGCTTTGTTGTGAAGAGCTGACAGATAGGTTTTTAAATAAGGTTTTAGGCTCAAGACTTTAAATTGATATCAGGAGGAGAGGGATGCTGAAGCATATATTAGAAAGTGGTGGTGTGATAGTCTATGGAATAATGTTTTTATCTATCCTTGGATTTGGCGTGATAATAGAACGAGGGTTTTATTTTTTAAAAAACGAACGACACAGCGGTGCTGTTTTACTTAGTCATTTAGAGAGATATATGATAAATGGTGAAAAAGAAAAAGCCATAGCAGTATGTGATGGTTTTAAAAACAGCAGTGCCATAGTTATAAAAGAGATAATAAATGAATATGAAAATTGCAGTATTCATGGCTGCAACTATGAATTTCTCGAGGAAAAAGCAAGGGAATCTGCACTTCGTGAGATGCCTAAGTTAGAAAAAAATATGTGGATTTTAGGGATAGCAGCCCATGTAACCCCCTTGATCGGCTTATTTGGAACTGTAACAGGGATGATTCAGGCATTTATGGCTATTTCAACCCATGGAACAGGAGACCCCACTATAATTGCAAAGGGAATATCCCAGGCATTAATAACCACAGCAACAGGGTTAGGAGTGGCTATACCGGCACTTATCTTTCATAATTTTTATAGTAAAAAAATAGAAGAAGTATTGCATAATATGGAGAAAAATGTAGTTGAGTTTATTAACTTTTTGAGAAAGCAGAGGTGTAAAAATGAGGTTAAAAAAGTTTTCTAATGGGAAAAAAAGGCAGATAATACCCGACCTTATCCCATTAATAGACGTTGTATTTTTACTTCTGATATTTTTTATGGTAACCACGACATTTGAAGATCTAGGCGGGATGGAGATAGAACTGCCAAAATCCAGCTCTACGAGAGAAGTTGTGAAAGATATAGATATGATATCTATTCTTGTAGGAAAAGATAATCAGATTAAATTAAAAACAGATATACAGGGAGTATCTACAATAGAGGACGTTAATTTAGATAGTTTAGGTACTGAACTCCAAAATGTTATCGGAAGATCAAAAGATAAAAAGGTAGGAATAGTGGCTGACAGAGAGATTGATTATGGAGATGTAGTAGATGTAATGTCCATAGCCAAGGAAAAAGGTGCACAAAGCATCGATATTGAAACTAAAACTAAAAGGAAGTGATATACTTGAATCCAAAAATGATGGAAGCGATAAAAAATGCTCTTGGAGAGGAAGATTTTGCTAAGTTATCCAAGAAAATAGAGAAAAAAGGGATGACTATGGTACTGGGAAAAGAATTATTGACCAATAAAAAACTCAGAAAGATGATGATGACATCCCATAAAGGTGGCGGAGAAAAAAGATTAGAAGGGAAGGAAAACAATGAGTTCGAGATAAGGCTAAAATCACACCATAATTCAAGTGGAGTTTTGGATGAATATCTGGAGAGCAGGAAGTTTACAGAGGAAGAATTTTTAAGAAAAATGGATGGACCTCCTAAAAACGTACCTAGAGTTATCTATGTGCATACACCCTACTGTGACAAGATATGCTCATTTTGTAATCTGAACAGGGAGCAGATAAACGGAAGTTTAGATGAATATGCTGATTTTTTAGTAGCTGAATTTGAAAAATATGGGAAATACAGATATGTAAATTCTAAACCGTTCAATGTTATATTCTTTGGAGGGGGAACCCCAACAGTATATAAAACATATCAAATGGAAAAAATATTAAAAAGTGTCAGAGAAAATATTGACCTGGCAGAGGACTATGAATTTACTTTAGAGACTACTCTGCATAACTTGAATGATGAAAAATTAGAAGTTCTCAATAAATATGGAGTAAATCGGCTCAGTGTAGGAATCCAGAGTTTTTCTGAAAAAGGTAGAGAATTCTATAACAGAACCTATGGCAAGACAGAGGTGATGAGAAGACTGAGGAAATTAAAAGAGAAATTCAAAGGAGAGGTATGTATCGATATAATATATAACTATCCTAATCAAAGTGTGGAAGAAGTAGTAGAAGATGCAAGGATAATCAAGGAATTGGATTTAGGAAGCTCTAGTTTTTATTCCCTTATGGTGCATCAGGGATCGGATCTGTCAAAAGACGTAGATGCCGGTAGGGTTAAAATGCTTGAAAACCTAAGAAGAGAAAGGTTATTGCACGATGCATTTGTGGAGGAATTGACTAATACAGGGGAATATTATCCGCTGGAATTAACTAAGATTGCCAAGAAAGGCAGAGATGAATACCAGTATATCAAGGCTAGAAATAATGGCGGTGATACCCTTCCTATAGGTGTTGGAGCAGGCGGAAAGATAGACAATATAGGAATATTCAGGATGAGTAAGGAGCTTTCCTTCTTCATTGAAAAAACAGTTCATCATACTACCTTTGACAAGTTGTCTGGATTGATGCAATTTCCAATAGTGGAAAAACAAGGAATAAAAAACATTTTAAATGACTCAGAATATACACTGTTTGCTGAAAAGATGGGTGAATATGTAGGGAAAGAATTATTGACAGAGGATAAAGATAACTATTACTTGACCTCAGATGGAATCTTTTGGGGGAACAATATGTCAAAAGCACTCCTGCGGCATATGGCAGATGGGTTATTTAAAAAACAGATATAGGAGCTGATTGATGTTAAAGAAAAATATTATGATTGGAATAGGGATCTTATCTGTTTTATTGGGAATATTGGGGATTCTTCTCCCTTTACTTCCTACAACACCATTTTTACTCCTGTCAGCTTTTATGTTTTCAAAATCGTCTGCAAAATTTCATAAAAAATTGATGGGAAATAAAGTTTTGGGAGGATATATCTATAACTATTCAGAGAGAAAGGGGTTGAGATTAAGGGATAAGATCCTGTCTTTACTGGCTCTTTGGGGAGGAATTATTTTTTCATCTACCAGGATTTCAAATATCTATGGAAAGTTATTTCTTGGAGCGGTTTTATTGGGAGTGAGTTATCATCTGTTAAGGTTAAAAACTTTAAAAAATTAGAGAGTACTTTAAGTGAGGGAGAGAGATCTCCCTAAACTTAAGTCAAATTAATTTGAAACACAAAATATAGAACAAACAAATAAAATTAGGGGGAAGGAAAGATGAAAACAAAAATATTACTATTGAGCTTATTATTAGCTGCTACATCCTATGCAAAGGAGGATGCTTTTTACGAGGAGGCAGACACAAAGGGAAGTTCTGTAAGACTGGAAGAGAGTGTCGTTTCTACAACAGGATATGAGACCACAGTAAGAAATACC
>JAUXGP010000133.1 GCA_030621995.1 Psychrilyobacter sp. | reverse complement strand
TTTTTTAAAGTTTTTCTAAAATTTATTATATTTTTATCCTCCAATAATAATCCCTGTTCCAAATGATTCTCCAGATAATTTTCCAGATCATCTAAATCACCGGATTTCATTCCTTCTATAACCTTATCTATGTCAGCATCTTTTTTATCCTCTAATTTAGCATAATTTTTATATGCCGCTACAGTGCTTACACCAAAATCCGGCTTTATCAAAATTATTTTATCTTTTATATTATTTTCTATTACTTCTAAATTTTCTCCTATTCCCTCTACCCTGCAAGGTTTGTTTAAAAGAAAAAATGGAATATCTGCTCCTACTCCCTTGGTTATCTCCACTGCCCTCTCAAAGTTTATGGGGTCTCCATAATATTTATTCAATGCATTAAAGAAAAAAGCACCGTTGGAACTTCCCCCTCCAAGACCAGCTTGAGATGGAATATGCTTTTCTAAATATACCTCTATCATCTGCTTTTCTAATCCCGTTTCCCTGTAGAACTCATTATAAATTTTAGATATTATATTATCCTTTCCTACAGGAATTTCTTTTATATTCGTATCTATCTTTAGATTTCCTTCTATCCCTTTAAAATCTATGGACAAATTATCCGACAGGGATACAGGAACCATGACCATGTCTAAAAGATGATATCCATTTTCTGCTTTTCCAACTATATTCAATCCTAAGTTTATCTTAGCATTTGATTTTAACTCAACAATCAATTCGTTCTCCTTATGTATACTATCATTAATAAACCTAAATTTAGATAATTTATATTAAATCTTTTTGCCACCAATTAACACCAATTTTCTCTAATTATCTCGACACAGACTAAATTCTGACTTTTAAACCCTGACATAAACAGACTTTTTTAGTCGTCAATAGTCGTTTTTCTAGTCTGTTAAAGTCAGTGTCAAAAGCTTTTTATTATCTTTTTAATCTATGACTAAATATTTGTTTTTTCTTCATTATTCATTTTCAATTATCAATTTTTCATTAATTTATTTCTATCTCTTTTACCTCTAATATTTTAAACAGCTCTTCAGCTTCATCTTTTTTGGTGTTTCCACCAGGCACTTCTAAAATTTCAACCTTCATATATTTACTAAAATATTCTAACTCAATTATATCTCCTACACTTACTGTTGTCCCTGCTTTGGCTGTTTTTCCATTTAATTTTACCTTCTTATTATCCAGTACTGTTTTTGCTACAGGCCTTCTTTTTATTATTCTAGAGACCTTAAAAAATTTATCTAAACGCATCTTTCCTCCTAATTTTCATACCTTTACTTAAAAAAAAGGTACTATGTCCATAATATTTTATACTATATTTTTTCTTCCTATCCAAATTAAAAATTTTTTAGAGTTATTTCTTTTTCGCTTCATCCCATAATCTGTCCATCTCTTCCAATGTACTTTCACCTAGATTACAGTTATCTTCTACATATCTAAATCTGTCTTCAAATTTATTGTTGGTCTTCATCACTGCATCCACTATGTCTATATCTAATTTCCGAGCAATATTTACCAGGGTAAACACCACATCTCCTATCTCTTCCTTTAGATTTCCCCTGTCATTTTTTTCATATGCAGCCTTCATCTCACCCAATTCTTCCTCTAATTTATTCAATGCTCCTACCTCGTCTTCCCAATCAAACCCTACTTTAGCAGCTTTAACTTGAAGTTTATATGCCTTGGCTAAGGGGGGATAAATTTTAGGAATTCCATCTAAGACAGATTTTCTTCCCCTATGCTCCTTCTCCTTTTTCTTTATCTCATCCCAGTTCCTTATTACATCTTTTGTTCCTTCTACTTCTACACCTGCAAAAATATGCGGATGTCTTCTGATCAATTTTTCACTGACTTTTTTGGCCACATCATCAATTGTAAACTCTCCTTCCTCCTCCTTTATTAAAGATTGAAAGATAATATTCAGCAGAAGATCTCCCAGCTCACCCTTTAATTCCTCGCCACCTACATCCATGGCTTCCAGAGTTTCATAGGTTTCCTCCAATAAATATGGTTTCAAACTCTCTATGGTTTGTTCCCTGTCCCATGGACATCCATTGGGTGCCCTTAACTTTTTCATTATATCCACTAACTTATAAAATTCATTCATCTCTTTCCTCCATCAGTTAAACAATATGTATACACTCAATAATAAAGTCTTAATTTATATATTTATTTCTATTTTTTAGAATATTTTATTTCTCTAAAAAATGCAATAAAATAGGTGGCTGAGCCACCTATTTTATTTTTTTATATACTCTTTTTTTAATTCCTCTACCCAAGTTCTATATTCCTCGGCTCTCTTCTTGTTCAATAACTCCTTTTCTAAAGATGGTTTTACATCTTCAAAATTTAGATATCCAGCCTCTTTTTTATCTTCAATATATATTATATGATAACCAAATTGTGTTTTAACAACAGTCCCGTATATTTTTTCAGGCACTCCTGTGAATGCTGCATCAGCAAATTCTTTTACCATGGAAGTCTTATCAAACCATCCAAGTTCTCCACCAGTTTCAGATGTAGGTCCCTCTGAATATTTTTTTGCCATCTCATTAAAGTTTGCTGGGGTAACCTCTGTTAATATTTTTTCAGCTCTTTTTTTAGCATCTTTTTTTTGAGCCTCAGTCATATCATCAGTCACATTTATCAATATATGAGCTGCTTTTATCTGCTCTGGTGTTTTAAAATTTTCTTTATTTTTTTCATATTCAGCCTTTAATTCTGAATCTGTTAGTTTTACACCCTCTACTATTTTTTTATTGACCACATGACTGATCAACAGGTCTTCTTTAACCCCTTCTAAATCTTTTTTATAAGCTTCTGTTTCTTCAATTCCAGTTTTTACAGCTTCCTGTTTTAACATCTTTCTTACACTTATCTCCTCTATCAGGGCTGCTCTTCCCTTCTCAGACTTAGAGTACTCCTTATATTGAGCCGGCAGGGTATCTATTTTTTCCTGTAATTCTGTTTCAGTTAATTTTTCATTTCCTATAACCATGATTACATTTGATTCATCTTTAGTTTTTACCCCTCCTTCTTTTTTATTACAAGCTGTCAATGCCAGTGATAACACTATCAATCCTATCGCCATTTTTTTCATATATTCCCTCCTAGTTTTATAAGGGGTCAGGCACAAGGCACTCCCCTTATATTTAATTAAATCTATTTCATATATACCTCAAAAAATCCCCTTATATTGTCTATCTCAATAGCTCCTTCTTTTTGAAGGTATCTTATTTTTTTAGACAGGATTAATTCTTGAATTTTTTCAATATCTATCCTGTTCTCTATAAATTTTACCCTGTATGATCCATCCTCTAATTTTATACTTTGAATATGATTTTTCTGAGCGGTAATCTTTATAGATAGATATTCAAACAGGTCTTCCACAACTTTTGGTAATCGTCCAAATCTATCCTTTATCTCATCCCTTATCTCCTCTAATTCAGAGATTTTATCTATGGTAACTAATCTTCTATATACCACTATTTTTTCTACTTCCTCTATATATTCACTGGGTATATATCCATGAATTCCTATATCCAGATCGATGTCCTCTGCTATTGCTTCTTTTCCCTTTATCTTTTTTATCTCTTCACCCAACATCTTGAGATACATATCATAACCAAATATCTTTAATGCTCCATGCTGTTTATCTCCCAAAATTTCCCCTGCTCCCCTTATCTTCATATCTTCCAAGGATAGTTGAAATCCTGCTCCCAAATCTTTTATCTCCTTTATTGATTCTCTTTTTTGCTTTCCTTTTTCAGTTCCGCCCTTCAGTGAATCTACCAGCAGATAGCAGTAAGCTCGTTTACTGCTTCTGCCTACCCTTCCACGAAGCTGGTATACCTGGGATAATCCCAGTTTATCAAAATTTTCTATAAGAATGGTATTGGCATTTTCTATATCTATACCATTCTCTATGATGGTAGTTGTCAGAAGAACGTCTATCTCCCCATTTTCAAATGAATTTATCTTATACTTTATCTCACTTGACGGCATCTGACCGTGGATAAAATCTATCACAACATATTCAGGAATTATTTCTTTCAACTCCCTTAATTTTACCTTCATCCCCTTAACTGAATTATACAAGTAAAAAACTTGTCCTTCCCTGGCAACCTCTTTCATTATAGCATTTTTTATATCCGCTTTATTTTTTTCTATAATATAAGTTTCTATTGGGATTCTGTTGCTTGGAGGAGTCTGGATTATAGATATATCTCTTATTCCCAAAAGAGCTAAATTCAATGTTCTCGGGATTGGTGTAGCTGTCAGTGTCAGCATATCCACATTGATCCTCATTGTTTTTAGATGTTCCTTTGCCTTGACTCCAAATTTTTGCTCCTCATCTATTATAACCAAACCCAAATCCTTAAACTTTATATCTTTAGACAACAATCTGTGGGTTCCTATAATAAGATCTATCACCCCATCCTTCAGTTTCTTTACTACCCCGGTCTGCTCTTTGGGAGTTTTCAATCTCGATAGCAGCTCTAATTCCAGTGGGAAATTTTGGAATCTTTCTTGAAACCTTTCAAAATGCTGGGCAGCTAAAACCGTCGTAGGAGCCAGGATCACAACCTGCTTTCCGTCCATAACAGCCTTAAATGCAGCTCTCATAGCTACCTCAGTTTTTCCATATCCAACATCACCGCAGACTATCCTGTCCATGACTGAGGCCGATTCCATATCCTCTTTTACATCTAATATCGCCTTCAACTGATCTTTGGTCTCATTATATGGAAACCCTTCCTCAAACTCCTCCTGCCAAATGGTGTCTTTCGTAAATGAATAACCTACATTCATAGCTCTTTTAGCTTGTATTTCCAGGAGTTCTATGGCAAATTTTTCTATCTCTTTTTTTATTTTTTCCTGCCTCTTTCTAAATCCCCTTCTGCCCAGCCTGAAGATGTCGGGAACCATCCCTGGTTCAGATATATACCTTTCTATTTTATTTAGACTGGCTATAGGTACAAAAAGTTTATCTTCATCTGCATATTTTATCTTTAAATAGTCTGCACCATTGATATCTTCTACCCCTAAATAAATTCCCACACCATAAGTTTCGTGGATTATATAGTCATTCGGCAGTATCTGGTCTATCTTTTTAAATTTTATTCCATCTGCTCTTTTTTCACTTCTCTTTACCCTTATTCCCTTCAATTCCCTGTCTGTCAGGATGAGATCATCTTTATATTTAAATCCCTCATAGTGGGGATTTCTCTGGATTTTTATAGATGTACCATCAAATATTTCGGTATATCTTCTTTTTTCCTCGGTCAAAATTGTTATATTTTTCTTTTTAGATAATTTTTTTAAATAATCATAATTTTTATAATTTTCTATCTCCTCATCTTTAAACCTTTCCAGCTCTAT
>JAUXGP010000003.1 GCA_030621995.1 Psychrilyobacter sp. | reverse complement strand
GGTTAAGTTGAGTTATAAAATATAAAGTGAAAAAATATATCTATAAATAGAAGGGGGAGGTATGGAGAAGATAAAACTAAATATATCGGGAAATTTAGTTGGAATAAGAATACCTTTAACTACAGTTTTTGAGATAACAGAGGAACAATTAAAGGCTATAGTTATAAAAAACTATAAATTACTGAGAACATTAAAATTTTATAAGATAATAAATTCAAATTTTAGCGAAATTCAAATTTTGCAATTGGAAAAAATGATAGAGTCTATAGTGAGTCTGAAATCTTTTGAAAAAGCTGATAAATCCAATAGAGTAACGGAGAAAAAAATCGATTATAGATTTCATTATGGAAATTTAAGATCTGGTGAAAAAATTAATTCAGAAACTAATGTAATAATATTAGGCAACCTGAATCCAGGGTCATATGTAAAGAGTAAGAAAAATATTTTTGTCTATGGTAAAGCTCACGGGACTCTGCATGCTGGATGCGAGATCAATAAATATCAAAGCAGTTTTGTATATATAGAGGAAGCTGAATATCCAAAGATAAGGATAGGTGAGGTTCAGCTTATGCACGATGATAAAGAAGTGGATAAAAATATTATGTTTGAAAAAAAAATGGGTGAGATCGTCATAAAAAAGGTAGATAAAAATCAGATAAAAGAATTAATGAAAAAAATAGGTGTCGATTTGGTATAAAGTTGATATAAAATAAAAATAGAGATAATACAAGGGAGAAAAAATGATTATACTAGGAATAGAAACATCGTGTGATGAAACGTCTATATCAGTGTTGAAGGATGGAAAGGAAATGTTATCCAACCATATTTCATCACAGATAGAGATACATAAGGAATATGGAGGAGTTGTCCCTGAAATAGCTTCGAGACATCATATTAAAAATATAGCAGCTATAATGGAGATCAGCTTGAAGGAAGCAGGAATAACCTTGGATGATGTGGATTATATAGCTGTAACCTATGCACCCGGTCTCATAGGAGCACTCTTAGTCGGGATCTCATTTGCCAAAGGGATCTCCTATGGAAGGGACATACCTATAATACCGGTACACCATATAAAGGGGCACATCTATGCTAACTTTTTGGAACACAAGGTGGAGCTGCCTGCAATTGCACTGGTGGTGTCTGGTGGACATACAAATATAATATATATCGATGAAAATCACAGATTTTTTAATCTGGGAGGGACATTGGACGATGCAGTGGGAGAATCCTATGATAAGGTATCCAGGGTAATGGGACTGGGATATCCCGGCGGACCGGTAATAGATAAATTAGCATACGAGGGAGACAAAAATAAGATCCCTATGCCGGAACCCAGGGTTGGGGGCTATGAGTTTAGTTTTTCAGGGGTGAAAACTTCGGTGATAAACTATGTGAATAAGATGAATATGAAAAAAGAGGAATATAATCCTGCCGATATAGCGGCTGGTTTTCAAAATAGAGTAGTGGATATACTCTGCAAGAAAACCATCAAAGCAGCTATGGAAAAGGGAGTAAAGAATATCCTTATAGCAGGAGGAGTGGCAGCCAACTCATTGCTCAGGAAGGAACTGCTGGAAAGATCAAAATTAGAGGGGATAGAAGTTTTTTATCCATCTATGAAATTATGTACCGATAATGCCGGCATGATTGCAGCAGCAGGATACTATAAGTTGACATATGGAGATTCAGATAAAATATTTGCTGATTTAAAGTTAAATGGAGTAGCAAATATGGGGATAGAGGAAGATTAAGAGGTTATTAAAATAAAACGAGAGGAAATCATCTTGATTTCCTCTCGTTTTATTTTATAATTATAGTCAATTGATTTGGGCTCTTAGACATAGAAGTCAGGTCTACCTGTTTTTGATAGCCGTATGATTTTACCTCTATATCTATATTTTTTGTATCTTCAGGCAGCTCTAGCAATAAAAAACCATTGGTATCGGTTTTATAAGGAACTCCTCCTACGATAACCTCCTGATCGCTCAGTGGTGTTTTAGAACTCTTAAGCAGTTCTAAGTAGATTCGAATTTTTCGGCCTTGCAGGATAATGTTTTTATTTATCAGGTCATCTTTTGTCAGGGTAAAAACATCGGAATAATAGTATTTATAGGACTGTACCCCTACACTGATAAAATAACTGTTGTTTATCTTAATGTCGGAAAATTCATAGTATCCATTTTGATTGGAAATGGTGTTTGCCACAATTTCTCCCTGACGATTTCTAAGGGTCAGATGAAGGCTGCTTAGAGGAGTGAAGCTATTACCTATTATTCCAGAGATACTGGAAAGGTATGGTGTCAGAGGAATTTTCAATCCAGAAAGGGTGGAAAAACGCTCTAACTTTGTTACAACACCAAAGGCTTTATATCCGTCTTTTTCTACTTTTATAAACAGCAGACCCGGGAGGATGGATGTGGAGAAATTTCCGAAATCATCACTTTTTAAATAGATTATTGTCTCTCCGTTTTTCACCATAATATCGGCATTTGAAATAGGTATCCCCTTGTCGTCTGTAACGACACCTTCGACATTACTGAGGAGCTCCTCTGTATTAAGGGTGAGGTTATAAATTTCTTTTTGGATGGTGAAATCATAGATTAAATTTTGATTTTTTGCCAGAATAAATCCAGGCTTTTTAAGGGTTATTTTATATTTTTGTGGAGGTATATTTATAGAAAACTCGCCTGCAAAGTTACTCATAGTTTCATAGGAGTTATTATCTACATCTGTAAATGAAATTTTGGCTCCTCCAATAAATTGATCTTTATTTTTTATAAAGCCACGGATAGTGGTTTTGACAGATGGTATAGATATAACTATATTTTTATTGCTAGTGGAGTTAAGTTTGAGACCTCTAAAATAAAGGTCGGAATAAAACCTGTCTTCAATCATAAAGTCATATATTCCATCTTCTAGTTCAATGGGGACAAAGGTGTCTTTAAGTTTGATTTTTTTTTTGATTTTTCCATCTTGAAAGATCACAAGGGTAAGATTTTTAGGCGGAACAACTTTGCCGATATTATCTTTATAGAACTTGATGCCTTTATTTTTAGAGATATTTCCAAGGATAAAAAACTTGTTTTTAGGGATATCTATATCTATGAAAAGGTGTTCAGATCTGTCTTTAAAATTTAATATTTGCTTATTTTTTTTAGAGTTCTTTGCAGAAAATATAAACTCATAGGTTCCCGACAAAAACTCTATGGATTTCGAACCTCCTAAAAAAGGTACCTGGGTGTATCTGCTTGTTCCAACCTCACGATATTCGATCAACCCATCACTTACAGGGAACTCGAATGTAACGTAAGAAGTATTTAGCTGTTTCATCACGAGGGTAAAATTTTGAATCCCATCTACGGAGTTTTTCAGGGTGAGAACCTCTTCCTTATAACCCTCTTTAGAGATGGAAATATTCAGGAATTCTTCAGAGGTATCGAAGGTAACGCGGCCTTTTGAATCACTTATTTTAACTTGGTTATTGATATTTGCAATGACTTCTTTCAGGGGTCTTGCATCCTCTCCTATTATTGTGATTGTAATAGAATAAGAAGAGATGCTGAATAGTACTATAAATAAAAATATTAATTTTTTCATAGGTGCCTCCAGATTAGGTTGTTTTATTAAATTATACATTATATCTTCCTTATTGAGTAATAATATTTTAAAATCATCATGGCTTACCTTTGGAAATATATGAAAAATAAACTAATAGTCAGCAAAAATAACTAATTTGTTGAGAAGGATTGAAAAAAGACCTTAATGTGGTATAATTATGATTGAACTTAAAAAAAAGGATGATAACTATGAAAGAAATGAATCATTTGGATTTGTTGGATGAAAAAGAAAAAAAAATGAATCAGTTATATAGTATTCAGCATCAAAAAAAGTATTATTTAGGCGAATATAGGGAACGGGTAATATTGGCTTTAAAAATAGATCAATTGGTGGAAGATGAGATCTATTCAGAGGTAATAGAAGCTATGAAGAGCGGCCAGGCTAAGCTTTTAAAATTAAGGAGAGATGTGGGACTTAAACATCTAAAACCTTATATAAAGGAAGCAGAAAAGTTAGATTTTAGATATGAACTTATAGATGGCCTCAGCTATTTAGGTGATATAGGACTTATCGTTATCTCGGACAAAGCTTTGGATAATGAAGAGGATGAATTGATTGTAAGGGATATGGATCAGGATTTTTTAGATGTGGGATTAGGTTATGAATTTTCTAAAAATCAGAATAAGAGTATCTGTAATGAGTGTTATCTCAAAGTTGAGGACAAATTACCTGGCTATTTGAATAAATTTAAAAGACTTAATATTATAGATAAATTATTAGGAACCAGCTGTCCGGTATGCAGAGACCGGAAAAAATTAGGAGGAAATGAATAAAGATGATAGGAGCTTTTAAAATAAAGGGTGGAAATCCACTCAGCGGAACACTGGAAGTAAGTGGAGCAAAAAATGCAGCACTGCCGATAATAACAGCAACAATAATAGAAAAAGGAACTCATATTTTACATAATGTACCAAACCTAAGAGATATTGGGACTCTGATGAAATTGTTGGAAAGCTTAGGGTTGGAAACTGAAAAGATAGGAAGCAACAGTTATAAAATTATAAATAATGGATTGACTAATTTGGAAGCTGAATATGATCTGGTAAAAAAAATGAGAGCATCATTTTTAGTTATGGGACCTATGTTAGCTCATGCAAATAATGCTAAAGTATCTCTGCCGGGAGGCTGTGCTATTGGTTCTAGACCTGTAGACCTGCACCTGAAAGGATTTGAAGGATTGGGAGCTACAATTGAGATTACCCATGGATATGTAGAAGCTAAAGCTGAAAAATTAGTTGGAGGACACATTGTTTTGGATTTTCCAAGTGTAGGAGCTACTGAAAATATTATAATGGCCGCTGTAAAAGCAGAGGGTACAACCATCTTAGAAAATGTAGCCAGGGAACCTGAGATAGATGACCTATGCAACTATCTGACTGCTATGGGAGCTAAAATCGAAGGAATTGGTACAGGGAAACTAACTATAGTCGGGGTAGAAAAATTAACTCCAGTAGAATACTCTATCATGCCAGACAGGATCGAGGCTGGAACTTATATGGTTCTTTCGGTTTTATTCGATGGAAAAATTAAAGTTAAAGGAGCTGTTCAGGAACATCTGGGAAGTTTTGTTGCAAAACTTGAAGAGATGGGAGTAAAAGTAAAGTTTGACGGAGGTCTGGTTACAATAGAAGCTAAGATGGAAGATTTAAAACCAGTAATAATCAAAACGGCTCCTCACCCAGGGTTTGCTACCGATCTGCAGGCTCAATTTATGACATTGTTAGCATTAGTTTCAGGAACCAGTGAGATAAAGGAAACTATATTTGAAAATAGATTTATGCAGGTTCCGGAATTAAACAGGATGGGAGCAGATATTCATATAGATAACCACGTGTCTATAATAAAAGGTGTGGAAGAATTCAGTAGTACAGAAGTAATGGCAAGTGACCTGAGAGCAGGAGCAGCACTTATTATGGCAGCCTTAAAAGCCAAAGGTGAGACTATAGTAACCAGGATATACCATGTAGACAGAGGGTATGAAGAGATAGAGAAAAAATTACAAAAAATAGGTGCAGATATAGAAAGGGTTAAGGTGGAGATGTAATAATGGAAAAAATAATAGGAATCAATGCTGTAAATGAAGCAATAGAATCTAATGTAAATATAGAATATATAGAGATATTTACAGGTGTAAGGCCTGAGCAGGTGGCTAAATTAAAGACTAAAGCCAGTAAGAAAAACATAATAGTAAAGGCAGTTAAGAAAAAAATTGAAAATTCCCAGGGGGTAGTAGCTTATATAAGTGACTACGATTATTATATAACTTTCAAGGAATTTTTAGAGAATGCTGTAAAGGAAGAAAAATCTACTGTACTTATCTTGGATGGGGTACAGGATCCTAGGAATTTTGGTGCACTGATCAGGAGTGCAGAGATCTTTGGTGTGAAAGGAATAATAATACCGGAGAGAAATTCGGTGAAGATAAATGAAACTGTAGTAAAAACATCTACAGGGGCTATAGAACATGTGAGTATCATCAAGGTAAAAAACATAGCTGAAACAATCGATGAATTGAAAAAATATGATTTCTGGATCTATGGTGCAGAAGGGAGTGCAAAAAAATATTATCATGAGGAAAACTATCCTGCTAAAATAGCTTTAGTTTTGGGCAGTGAAGGGTTTGGGATAAGGAAGAAAGTAAGAGAACATTGCGATATTTTAATAAAAATACCTATGAAGGGGAAGATAAATTCATTGAATGTATCGGTTGCAGGTGGGATTCTACTGTCGGAAATATCAAAGAATCGATAATTAAGATTAATAGAGGATTGTCTTTAATAAGATTTTAACGGGGGTAAAAATTTTGGGAGAGAGAGCGAGATTTGAAGTTACTGAAGAAATATTAGAGGAAGCAAAGGGTGGAAATGAGGAAGCTGTAGGAATGGTAGTAGAAAATTATAAAGGTTTCGTTATGATGAATGCAAAGAACTATTTTTTACTGGGTGCTGAAAGAGATGACCTTATTCAAGAGGGAATGATTGGACTATTAAAGGCTATTAGAGCATACGATACTGAAAAAGCAGCGTCGTTTAAAACCTTTGCTACAATTTGTGTGAAAAGGCAGATAATTACGGCTATAAAAAAAGCCAACTCCAACAAGAATAAAGCATTGAATACGTCTATTGGGATAGAAAATGAAAATAAGGAAACCAATAGGGAGATAGAATATTTTAGGGGATTGAAATCTTATCAATCATATAACCCGGAAGAACTGGCTCTGTCCAAAGAACAGATAACCGGATTAAAAAATTACCTGGAGAGGAAGTTAAGTCCATTGGAAACTTCTGTTTTCAGGTATATGGTAAAGGGATATCCGTATAAAGAGATTGCAGAAAAAATGGGTGAAAAGGTAAAGGCAGTGGATAATGCCATCCAAAGGATAAAAAGAAAAAGTGAGATATGGCTGAATACATATAAAGGATTAAGTTAGGCTGCTGCCTACCTTAATCCTTTATGGTATAAACAAAAATATATAATAAATATAGAGTAGGAGTGTAGTAGATGAGAGAATATACGTTTAATAAGATAGAAAAAAACTTACAAAAAACTTGGGATGAAAAAAAATATTTGAGACAAAAAATAAAGTAGAGGGAAAAGAAAACTATTATGTGCTGGAGATGTTGCCCTTCCCATCGGGGAAACTGCATATGGGACATGTAAGAAACTATACTATAGGTGATGTAATCGCCAGATATAAAACTATGAAAGGATATAATGTCCTTCATCCAATGGGCTGGGATTCATTTGGATTGCCGGCGGAAAATGCAGCTATTCAAAATGGCGCACACCCGGCAGAGTGGACGGTAAAAAATATAGAATATATGAAGGACCAATTAAAAATGTTGGGACTTTCATATGACTGGGACAGGGAAATAGCTTCTTATAAGCCGGATTATTATAAGTGGAACCAATGGATCTTTAAAAAAATGTATGAAAATGATCTGGTATATAGAAAAAAATCTACAGTTAACTGGTGTCCAAAGTGTGATACGGTATTAGCCAACGAACAGGTAGAAGACGGTAAGTGCTGGAGACATGGAGACACAGATGTGATTCAAAAAGATCTTACTCAATGGTTCTTCAAGATAACTGAATATGCAGATGAATTGTTGAAGGGACATCAGGAGATAAAAGAAGGTTGGCCTGAAAAGGTAATTACCATGCAGAAAAACTGGATAGGTAAATCTTTTGGTACTGAAATAGCCTTTGATTTGGAAGGGTCTGATGAAAAACTACCTATGTTTACAACTAGGATAGATACTCTATTTGGTGTGACATATTGTGTGATAGCCCCGGAACATCCAATGGTAGCAGAGATTTTAGCTGAGAAACCCGAGATCAAAGGTGCAGTAGAAGCTATGAAAAATGAAGATATGATAGCCAGAACTGCAGAGGGTAAGGAAAAAAATGGGGTATTTACAGGCAGATACCTGATCAACCCGGTAAACGGCGAAAAAGTAGAGCTTTGGATAGCTGACTATGTGCTTATGAACTATGGAACGGGAGCTGTTATGGCTGTACCTGCCCATGATGAAAGGGATTTTGCTTTTGCAAAAAAATATGACCTGCCTATGAGGGTAGTGATAAATCCTGTGGATAAAAAGACTAAGGAAGAGATAAAAATAGAAGCGGGTGAGATGGAAAACGCATTTGTAGGCAAGGGTATCATGACTAATTCAGATAAATTTGACGGGATATCTTCCAAGGAAGCATTGACGAAGATGGCTGAACATGTGGAAGAATTAGGGTTTGGAGAAAGAACAGTAAAGTACAGATTAAAAGACTGGGGAGTATCCAGGCAGAGATATTGGGGAACTCCGATTCCGGCGATCTACTGTGATAAATGTGGAATAGTGATGGAAAAAGATGAAAATTTACCGGTTAAACTACCTATGGATATTGAATTTTCAGGGAATGGAAATCCGCTGGAATCATCGGAAGAGTTTAAGAATGCAACTTGTCCAACGTGCGGAGGACCTGCAAAGAGGGAGACAGATACAATGGATACCTTTGTGGATTCATCTTGGTATTATTTGAGATATTGTGACCCTAAAAATACAAACTTACCTATAGATAAGGAGATAGCTGACAGCTGGACCCCTGTAGATCAATATATTGGAGGAGTGGAACATGCTGTAATGCATCTGTTATACGCTAGATTTTTCCACAAGGTACTTAGAGATATGGGACTTTTATCTACAGACGAGCCGTTCAAAAGACTGTTGACTCAAGGAATGGTACTGGGGCCGTCATACTATGAAAAGAGCACAGGAAAATACCTGTTCCCGCATGAAACAGAGGTAAAAGGCGAAAAATCATACTCAAAAACTACAGGTGAAGAACTGACAGTAAGGGTAGAAAAGATGTCAAAATCTAAAAATAACGGAGTAGATCCGTTAAATATTATCAACGAGTATGGGGCAGATGCTGCCAGATTATTTACGATGTTTGCTGCACCGCCGGAGAAAGAATTGGAATGGAATGAAAACGGATTGGCCGGATCATCCAGGTTCTTAAACAGAGTTTGGAGGATGGTAGTAGAAAATAAAGGATATTTCGAGATGGGCAGTATAGATTTAGAGAAGGTTTCTAAAGCCGATAAAAATGTGATCAGAAAGTTACATCAGACTATTAAAAAAGTAACTGCATCTATCGAGGATAACTATCATTTTAATACATCTATTGCAGCTAACATGGAACTGATCAATGAGCTGCAGGATTTCAAAGCAAATATATTGGATAGAGGTGAAACAACCAGTGAATCTAAAAAAGTATTTACTGAAACTGTGAGAACTATGATAGTGATGCTATCACCGTTTGTTCCTCATATTACCGATGAATTATGGGTAGAATTAGGAGAGACAGGGCACCTGTTCGAGATGGCTTGGCCGACTCATGTGGAGGAGCTGACTATATCCGATGATGTGCAGATAGGTGTACAGGTAAATGGTAAATTGAGAGCCACTCTGGATGTATCCAGAAGTATAACAAAGGAAGAATTGGAAGCCTTGGCTTTGGCTGCTCCCAATGTAATTAAGTTTACAGAAGGTAAGACTATAGTGAAGAAGATAGTTGTTCCGGGAAGAATAGTAAATATAGTAGTGAAATAAAAAGGTATAGGGAAGGGTAATTCATGAATTATCCGTACAGGAAAATATGTTAAAAATGTAGGGGCAGGCTTTATGCCTGCCTTTATACAAAATATTAATTTGTGTGAATTAATTTTATAAAATACAAGGAGGTTTTTCATGAAAAGAATATTAGTTGTATTGATGTTTACTGTAATGTCATTGAATGCTGTGGCCCTCGACCTGTGGGTGAAAGGTGGAGTTACTCAAGGAGCAGGAAGTAAGCAGATGGAAGATGCTGGTTATAATGCTGGATTGGAACTTAGTCAGGGATTCTTAGGATTTGTAGATTTAGGAGCAGGTGTAGCTTATAATGGGAACCTAAAGTTTGAGGGTGTTTCAGGTTATGACAATCCAGGCTATGATTTGATGCCGGTGTATGTGTTTGCCAAATTTAATATCATACCGGTAGCTGTTAAACCCTATGCAGTAGCCAGACTGGGGAAAAACTTTGTGGTGAATGACAGCACTAATTATCATGGGGAATCTGAAGCTAAAGGAGCTGCCTATGGAGCTGTAGGAGTAGGTATAGAATTTTTAAGTTCCTTCCAAGGTGAAGTGCTTTACTCAATTTCTGAAGTTAAAAATAATCCCAGTGGAAAAGATAATGTAGAGATGGTGTCTTTAACATTGGGGTATAACTTCTGGTAGAAGAGAAAACTAACAATAAACTAATTTTTTTCTAAGGTAGTTCTAAGACAATAATGCTAATATGACTGTATGAAAAGTAGTAACTTTTTCATAACTCTCTCCGAACCCTTGATTTTTTCAGGGGTTCTTTTAATTTCTAAAGGTTTAAAAATATATAAGAAACCACGAGGAAACGTGGGTTTTATAGGGAGAATTAAAGACAAGAAAAATAATACAAAAAAGATATAGAAAAACTTTGGAAATTATTGACTTTTTGTATTATGTATGATATCATTATCTATGTTTGTGAGCGAATTTTTGGCTCATGCACCACAATTAAGTTGTGGGAGGATAGCAATTCCGATATGATGAGTGGAGGTGTAAAGAAATGAGAGTAAACATTTTAATGGAATGTACAGAGTGTAAGAGAAGAAACTATAGTACTTCTAAAAACAAAAAAAACACGGATGGTAGAATTGAGTTAAAAAAATACTGTAAGTGGGATAAAAAAGTAACTGTGCATAAAGAAACTAAGAAGTAATTCTTGGAAAGACATAGCTTAACAACATGCAGTTCAGTGGCTCAATTGGTAGAGTAACGGTCTCCAAAACCGTGGGTTTAGGGTTCGAGTCCCTACTGGACTGCCATTTTATACTTTAAGGTGGTTAATATGAATACTTTGTTACAGAACGTTAAGACTGAATATAAGAAAGTTGTATGGCCTAACAAAGATGAGATTGTTAAGTCAACATTACTTGTTGCAGCTATGAGTGTCGCAGTGAGTATCTATGTAGGTGCTTTCGACGTAGTAGCTTCGAGAATACTTAAGATGATGGGTACCTTTTTTGGAGGGTAATTTATGGAAAGAACAATAGAAAAAAAATGGTATATGATTCATACATATTCCAGTTATGAAAAGAAAGTGAAAGCTGACTTAGAAAAAAGAATTCAGACACTTGAATTAACAGATAAAGTTTTTAGAATTGTGGTTCCTGAAGAAGAAATAAAAGAAATTAAAAACGGTAAAGAAAAAATCGTTTTCAGAAAATTATTTCCAGGTTACGTAATGATAGAGATGGAAGCAGTTAGAGAAGAGACAAACGATGGTATATGGTACAGTGTTGATTCTGATGCATGGTATGTAATCAGAAACACTAACGGTGTAACAGGATTTGTAGGTATTGGATCTGATCCTATCCCTATGGAAGATGAGGAAGTAGTAACTATCCTTAGATTCTTAGGAGAAGAAGGAGAGGAAAAACCCGAACCTAAGGAAGAGATCATATTGGATTTCGTAGTTGGGGATATGGTAGAGCTGCTTGAGGGCGGTTTTGTTGGAAGTGTTGGAGAAGTTAATAATATTGACTTAGAACATGGAAAAGTAAAAATAATGATAGATATGTTTGGTAGAATGACTCCTGTAGAGATTGGGGTTAACGAAGTTAAGAAAGTATTGTCTTAATAGAGTAGCTAGATCTTTTCAAAGGTGGGAGAGTAAATCATTAAAACCACAAGGAAATTATGGAGGTAGCAAAAAATGGCAAAAGACGTAATCGGATTAATTAAATTACAATTACAAGCAGGGAAAGCAAACCCGGCACCACCAGTTGGACCAGCATTAGGTCAACATG
Source organism: Psychrilyobacter sp. (assembly GCA_030621995.1). Lineage (GTDB taxonomy): Bacteria > Fusobacteriota > Fusobacteriia > Fusobacteriales > Fusobacteriaceae > Psychrilyobacter. Next base: position 11,442 of record JAUXGP010000003.1, on the reverse strand, counting down.
GTGTAAACATTATGGAATTCTGTAAAGCATTCAACTCAAAAACTAACGATAAGATGGGATTCATAATACCAGTAGAGATCAAAGTTTATTCTGACAGATCATTTACATTCGTATTAAAAACTCCACCTGCATCAGATTTATTAAAGAAAGCAGCTGGAATCAAATCAGCAGCTGGAAATTCTTTAACAGAAGTTGCTGGAACGGTAACTAATGCACAAGTTCAAGAGATTGCTGAAACTAAGATGGCAGACTTAAACGCTGGATCATTAGAAGCAGCTATGAGTATCATCGCTGGATCTGCAAGATCAATGGGAATCAAAATAGAGGGTTAATCTTAATTTGATATTTCAAATTTCAATATATATCACATTGTTGATAATTAAGTGGTAGGACGTGAGTTCGCTTAAGCCACATAAGGAGGAAAAGTAATAATGGCAAACAAAAAAGCTAAAAAATACGTAGAAGCTGCTAAATTAGTAGAGACTGGTAAATTATATGAAGTTAAAGATGCATTAGAATTAGTTGCAAAGACTAAAACTGCTAACTTCGTAGAAACTGTTGAAGTTGCATTAAGATTAGGAGTAGATCCTAGACATGCTGACCAACAAGTAAGAGGAACTGTAGTATTACCTCACGGTTCTGGTAAGACAACTAAAGTATTAGTAATCACTCAAGGTGAAAACATGCAAAAAGCATTGGACGCAGGAGCGGACTATGCAGGAGCAGAAGAATATATCGAGCAAATCCAAAAAGGTTGGTTTGATTTTGATGTAGTAATCGCTACACCAGACATGATGCCTAAGTTAGGAAAATTAGGTAGAACTTTAGGAACTAAAGGTTTAATGCCTAATCCTAAATCAGGAACTGTAACTACTAACGTAGAACAAGCAGTATCTGAATTCAAAAGAGGAAAGCTTGCATTCAGAGTAGACAAATTAGGATCTATTCATGTAGGAATTGGAAAAGTAGATTTCACAGCTGAACAAATTGAAGATAACTTCAGAGCGTTCATGGCAGAAATCAACAGATTAAAGCCATCAGCAGCTAAAGGTATCTACCTTAGAACTGTAGCTTTATCATTAACTATGGGACCTGGAATCAAAATTGATCCTATCCTAGTTTCTAAATATTTAGAAGCTTAATTAATTAAAGTTTAACTTTTTTTAAACTATAAATTGAACTAAAGACAGTAGGTGGTGTAAACCGTAAATCCTACCGAGGTTTATACAGTTTTGAATACAAAGCTTATAACCTCACCTATCAGAAATGATCTCTGTCTTTAACTAAACCTTTAGCCAGAGATCATTTTAATTTAAAGAGGAGGTGACTAGAAGAATGGCAACTGAAGCGAAAAAATTAGTAGTAGCAGAATTAGCTCAAAAAATCAAAGACGCTAAAACAATCGTACTTGTAGATTATCAAGGTATCAACGCAAAAGATGATACTGAGATTAAGAAGCAATTAAGAGAAACTGGATCTGAATACTTAGTAGCTAAGAATAGATTATTCAAAATAGCTTTAACTGAGGCAGGTGTAGCAGACTCATTTGACGATCTTTTAGAAGGAACTACAGCATTTGCGTTTGGATATGAAGATGCAGTAGCACCAGCTAAAGTGGTTTACGAATTTGGTAAAGACAAAAAAGATTTATTTAACATCAAAGGTGGTTACTCTGAAGGGAAAAGAGTTGAGATTTCTGAAATAGAAGCATTAGCAACTTTACCATCAAGAGACGCATTATTATCTATGATATTAAATGGAATGTTAGGACCAATCAGAAAGTTAGCATACGGTATCGTAGCTATCGCTGATCAAAAAGAAGAGGCATAATTCTCTGCTTTAAAATATGATCGTTGGATCAAAATAAATTAAGAATATTAAGGTACAGCCTTGAGCTTACCAAATAAAAATTAGGAGGAATATTAAAATGGCATTTAACCAAGAAACTTTCATCGCTGATTTAGAAGCAATGACTGTATTAGAATTAAAAGAAGTAGTTGAAGCATTAGAAAATCACTTTGGAGTAACAGCGGCAGCACCAGTAGCAGTAGCAGGAGCTGGAGCAGCAGCAGTAGAAGAGCAAACTGAATTTGATGTAATCATCATGTCAGCAGGAGCTAAGAAAATAGCTGTAATCAAAGAATTAAGATCTATCACTGGATTAGGTCTTAAAGAAGCTAAAGGTTTAGCAGAAACTGAAGGTGGAAAAGTTAAAGAAGGAGTTTCTAAAGATGAAGCAACTGAAGTTGCAGCTAAATTAGAAGCAGCTGGAGCTACAGTAGAAGTTAAGTAATTAACTCTCTAAGTTCAAAATTGACTAATTGAATAAAATAGGGCACTCTTTTAGCTTAGAGTGCCCTATTTAATCATTGAAAACGTAAGGGAAATATAAAATAAATTTATCAAAGATTAATAGTTCATATGTTGGGCAGCGATAGGTTATCGGCCTAAGGTATTAACTATTAATTTTCAATGATATAAAGATAAGGAGCGTGAATTGATGACAAAGCTTATTAAAAGAACTAGTTTTGGAAGGATAAAAGAGAGAGGAACAATGCCTCATTTCTTAGAGTTCCAATTAAACTCGTATGAGGACTTTTTACAGGCTAAAAAGGATCCTACTTCAAGAGAGAACAAGGGATTAGAGGCGGCCTTTAAGGAAATATTTCCAATAGAATCTTCTAATGGTGACATTAAATTAGATTATGTAGGGTATGAGTTACATGAAAATGAACCTCCACTAAATGACGAATTAGAGTGTAAAAAAAGAGGAAAGACTTTTTCATCTTCTTTAAAAGTTAGACTAAGATTAGAAAATAAAAAAGCAGGAAACGAAATACAAGAAACTTTAGTTTACTTTGGAGAGATCCCGAGAATGACTGAGTATGCTACATTCATAATAAATGGTGCAGAAAGAGTAGTAGTTTCACAGCTGCATAGATCACCAGGAGTATCTTTTACTAAGGAAGTAAATATTCAGACAGCTAAAGATATGTTCACTGGTAAGATAATTCCATACAAGGGAACTTGGCTGGAATTTGAAACTGACAAAAATGACTATCTGAATGTAAAGATAGACAGAAAGAAAAAGGTATTAGCACCTGTATTCTTAAAGGCAGTAGACTTTTATGAGACTAATACAGAGATAATGGAAGATCTGTTGGAAACCAGGGTAAAAGATCTTACAGAATACTATGAAAAATACAGCAACAGAGATGAATTATTATCTGTTCTTAGAACTAAAATAGAGGGAAGTTTCATAAAGGAAGACGTTTATGATGAAGAAACTGGAGAGATCATCTTAGAAGCAGAGAGTGTTATAGATGAAATGACAGTGGAAAAGATCATAGATGAAAAATTAGAAACTCTTACTTACTGGGAAGTAAAACCTGAAGACAAGGTATTAGCTAATTCATTATTAGATGATACAACTGAAAATTCAGATGAAGCTGTAATGGAAGTATTTAAAAAGTTGAGACCAGGAGATATGGTAACTGTAGATTCAGCTAGATCTCTTATCAGACAAATGTTCTTCAATCCGCAAAGATATGACTTTGCTTCAGTTGGAAGATACAAGATGAACAAGAGATTAAAATTAGATGTAGCTGAAGATATAGTTGTATTAACTAAAGAAGATGTAGTAGCTACTATCAAATATGCAATCGGATTATATGGCGGAGACGGTCATACAGATGATATAGATAACCTTTCTAACAGAAGGGTAAGGGGAGTAGGAGAACTACTTCATATGCAGATCAGATCAGGATTAGCTAAGATGAATAAGATGGTAAAGGAAAAAATGACTGTACAAGATGCATCTGCACTTACACCGCAATCATTGTTGAACACCAGACCGCTTAATGCACTTATCTTAGACTTCTTCGGATCAGGTCAGTTATCACAATTCATGGACCAATCTAACCCGCTGGCTGAATTAACTCATAAGAGAAGAATATCAGCATTGGGACCTGGAGGTCTTTCGAGAGAAAGAGCAGGATTTGAGGTTAGAGACGTACATGATTCACATTATGGAAGAGTCTGCCCGATAGAAACTCCAGAGGGACCAAACATCGGACTTATAGGATCTTTAGCAACTTATGCCAGAGTAAATAAGTATGGATTCATGGAAACTCCGTATGTAAAAGTAAATGATGGAATAGCTGATTTTGATGATATCAGATATTTAGCAGCAGATGAGGAAGAGGGATTATTTATTGCCCAAGCCGATACTGTAATGGATGAAAAAACAAATGAGATCACTGGTGATGGATTATGTAGATTTGGACATGAAGTTGTATGGGTAGACGGTTCTAAGATAGATTTCTTAGATGTATCTCCTAAGCAGGTAGTATCTGTATCAGCTGGATTAATACCATTCTTAGAGCATGATGATGCCAATAGAGCATTAATGGGATCAAACATGCAAAGACAAGCAGTACCTTTACTTAGAGGGGAAGCTCCATTTGTTGGAACTGGTCTTGAGAGAAAGGTAGCAGTAGATTCCGGAGCAGTAGTTGTTTCTAGAACTACCGGTGAGGTAACTTATTTAGATGCCAGTCAAATAGTAATAACTGAGAAAACAAAGAATGGTTCTAAGGATCATACATATAAAATGTTAAACTTTGAAAGATCTAACCAAGCTATGTGTTTACACCAAACACCATTAGTGGACATGGGTCAAAAAGTAGAAGTGGGAACTATCTTAGCAGACGGACCATCTACAAAGGGTGGAGACTTAGCACTTGGAAGAAATATCCTGATGGCATTCATGCCTTGGGAAGGATATAACTTCGAGGATGGAATCTTGATATCTGACAGACTTAGAAAGGAAGATGTATTTACTTCACTTCATATAGAAGAGTATGAAGTAGATGCCAGATCTACTAAGTTAGGAGATGAAGAGATAACTAGAGAGATCCCTAATGTAGGAGAAGAAGCTCTTAGAAACCTGGATGAAAGAGGAATTATAAGAGTGGGAGCAAAAGTAGGACCGGGAGACATCTTGGTAGGAAAGACTACTCCAAAGGGAGAGACTGAACCACCTGCAGAGGAAAAATTACTGAGAGCTATCTTTGGTGAAAAAGCCAGAGACGTAAGAGATACATCGCTTAAGATGCCTCACGGTTCTAAGGGTACAGTAGTAGAGATCTTAGAATTAGCTAGAGAAAACGGGGATGAATTAAAAGCTGGGATCAACAGATCTATCAGAATATTTATCGCTGAAAAGAGAAAGATAAACGTAGGAGATAAGATCTCTGGACGTCATGGAAATAAAGGGGTAATCTCAAGAATACTACCTGCAGAAGACATGCCATTCTTAGAGGATGGAACACATGTTGATATCGTACTTAACCCACTAGGGGTACCATCACGGATGAATATCGGGCAAGTACTGGAGGTACATTTAGGACTGGCTCTTGGATTTATGAAAGATGAAGATGGAGATCGTGGTGTATACATTGAAACTCCGGTATTTGATAGTGGAGACAAAGAATCCGGTGGACATGAGGAAACTATAAAGAACTATTTAGAGAAAGCTGGTTTCGACAGATCCGGTAAGGTAAACTTAATAGATGGTAGAACAGGACAAGCATTTGATAATCCTGTAACTGTTGGACGTATGTATATTCTTAAACTTCACCATTTAGTTGAAGATAAGATGCATGCTAGAGCAATCGGACCATACTCATTGGTAACTCAGCAGCCACTAGGTGGAAAAGCACAATTTGGTGGACAAAGATTAGGAGAGATGGAAGTTTGGGCACTTGAAGCATATGGAGCTTCTAGCATCTTACAAGAGATGTTGACGGTGAAATCAGATGACGTTATGGGTAGAACTAAGACCTATGAAGCCATCGTTAAAGGTGAAGAGATGCCGGAACCAAGTTTACCAGAATCATTTAAAGTATTATTAAAAGAATTCCAAGCTTTAGCATTGGATATTGAATTATTTGATACTGAAGGTGACGTAATAGATGTTTCAAGTGATTTAGCAAAAGAGGAGATCATCACTGAATTCTCATTGGCTGACTTAAAAGAAGAAGATTAATCAAACTGCTAGTTTGAAAGTATAGATAGGGTTAGAACAAGAATACAGTGTGGAAATTTTAATTTCCACACTGAAACCTTCCCTTAAAAAGCTTATTTTTGAAAAGATTTAATTAAGGAGGCTATTTAATAGTATGGGTATAAAAAACTTCGAAAAAATTAGAATTAAACTTGCATCCCCAGATAAGATCCAGGAGTGGTCATATGGAGAGGTAACAAAACCGGAAACAATAAACTATAGAACATTAAATCCTGAATTTGATGGTTTATTCTGTGAAAGAATATTCGGACCAACAAAGGACTGGGAATGTGCTTGTGGAAAATATAAAAGAATGAGATACAAAGGCCTTGTATGTGAAAAGTGTGGGGTTGAAGTAACTAAATCAAAGGTAAGAAGAGAAAGAATGGGACATATTCAATTAGCGGCACCAGTAGCACATATCTGGTACTCTAAGGGGACTCCTAATAAGATGGCTCTTTTAATCGGTATATCTCCAAAGGAATTAGAATCGGTACTTTACTTTGCCAGATACTTAGTATTAAGTCCTGCCGATACCGGTTTAGAAGTTGGAAAGATATTAACTGAGAGAGAATATAAATTATTCAGACAGCAGCACGGAAAAGCTTTTGAAGCTAAGATGGGTGCTGAAGGAATATTAAAATTATTGGAAAGAATTGATCTTAAAAAATTATCTAAAGAATTAGAGAAGGATTTTGAAGAGGTTACTTCTGCTCAAAAAAGAAAAAAATTAGTGAAGAGATTAAAGGTTGTAAGAGACTTATTATCTTCTAAAAATAGTCCTGCTTGGATGATACTTAAGAGTGTTCCTATCATTCCTGCTGATCTTAGACCAATGGTACAATTAGATGGTGGAAGATTTGCTACTTCAGATTTAAATGACCTATATAGAAGGGTAATCAACAGAAATAACAGATTGAAGAAGTTACTCGATATCGGTGCACCTGAAATCGTAGTAAAAAATGAAAAAAGAATGCTGCAGGAAGCTGTGGATGCCCTTATCGACAACGGTAGAAGAGGTAAACCAGTAGTAGCTCAAAATAATAGAGAGTTAAAGTCATTATCGGATATGCTTAAAGGTAAGCAGGGAAGATTTAGACAAAACTTACTGGGAAAACGTGTGGACTACTCAGCAAGATCGGTAATCGTAGTAGGACCAACGTTAAAACTGCATGAATGTGGAATTCCTAAGAGGATGGCACTCGAACTATACAAGCCGTTTATCATGAGAGAATTAGTAAAGAGAGAGATCGCTGGAACTATCAAGACTGCTAAGAAATTAGTAGAAGATGCAGATGACTGTGTATGGGAAGTAATTGAAGATGTAATAGCTGATCATCCAGTATTATTGAACAGAGCCCCGACGCTGCATAGATTATCTATCCAAGCTTTCCAACCAGTATTAATTGAAGGTAAAGCAATCAGATTACATCCATTGGCATGTTCAGCATTCAATGCCGACTTCGATGGAGACCAAATGGCAGTACATTTAGTATTATCACCTGAATCAATCATGGAAGCGAAAACTCTTATGATGGCTTCAAATAATATTATAGCACTATCAAATGGTGAACCTATAGCTGTACCATCTCAAGATATGGTAATGGGTTGTTTCTATATGACAAAGGAAAAACCAGGTGCTAAAGGGGAAGGAATGAACTTCTCAAATAAGAACCAGGCTATCACAGCTTACCAAACTGAGATCATCGAAACACACGCTATTATTAACGTAAGAATGGGTGAAGGTGAAGACAGAAAGATGGTAACCACAACTGTAGGAAGACTTTTATTCAACGCACTATTACCACATGCAGCTAAGAGATACGATGTAACGTTTGGTAAGAAGCAGTTAAAAGAATTGATCACAGACCTATTCAAAACACAAGGGTTTACTGTTACAGCTAAACTTATAAATGATATCAAAGACTTTGGTTTCCATTATGCATGTTTGGCGGGAATAACTGTAGGAATAGAGGATATGAAAATTCCTGAAACTAAAAAAGCTATCTTAGAAAAAGCTGATGAAGATGTAGCTAAGATCAAAGAAGAGTATAAAGCTGGAGAAATCATAAACGAAGAAAGATATAGAAGAACAGTTGCAGTATGGTCGCAGGCTACCGAAGATGTAACTACGGATATGATGAACGGACTAGACGACTTTAACCCGGTAAACATGATGGCCAACTCAGGTGCCAGAGGTTCCATCGCACAGATGAGACAACTAGCTGCCATGAGAGGACTGATGGCTGATACAACCGGTAAGATCATCGAAGTACCTATCAAAGCCAACTTTAGAGAGGGACTGACAGTAATGGAATTCTTCATGTCATCACATGGGGCAAGAAAAGGACTGGCAGATACCGCATTAAGAACAGCTGACTCGGGTTACTTAACAAGAAGATTAGTAGATATATCACATGAAGTTATTGTAAATCAGGATGACTGTGAAACTTTTGAAAATATCGAAGTTGCCAACCTGATCTCAGAAGGTAAGATCATTGAATATCTGCATGAAAGAATTTTAGGAAGGGTAATCGCGATAGACCTTTACTATAATGATGAATTATTGTACCCTAGAGGCACTATGATGGATGAAGTAGTAGCTCAAGATATAGTCGACAAAGGTATTAGATCGGTTAAGATCAGATCTCCGTTGACATGTGCTCTTGAAAAGGGAGTTTGTAGAAAGTGTTATGGTAGAGACTTATCTAACCATAGAGATATCCTATTAGGGGAAGCTGTAGGAGTAATCGCAGCCCAATCTATCGGAGAACCTGGTACACAACTTACAATGAGAACTTTCCATACAGGAGGAGTTGCATCGACATCGATCGCTCAAAACACTATTAAAACAGAAAATGACGGATTAGTAGAATTCCAAGAGATTAGAACTTTATTGAATAAAGAAACTAATGAATTACAGGTAGTTTCTCAAGGTTCAAAGATAATCGTCGGAACATATGAATATACAGTAACAACTGGTTCAATCCTAAGAGTAGAAGAAGGACAAACAGTTAAAACTGGAGATACACTGACAGAATTTGACCCATACAATATCCCTATTATCGCTGAAAAAGATGGTAGAATTGAATATAGAGAACTATTCATCAAAGAAATATATGATGAAAAATATGATGTTACTGAATATCTTGCAATCAAACCGGTAGAAACTGGAGACGTCAACCCAAGAGTTATTGTATTTAATTCTAAGGATGAAAAAGTTGCAGAATATGTAATTCCATATGGAGCATATCTATTGATGAAAGAGGGAGATAAAGTATATGAAGGAGACATCATAGCTAAGATCATCCCGGAAACATCAGGTACAAAAGATATCACTGGTGGTCTTCCAAGAGTACAAGAATTATTCGAGGCTAGAAATCCTAAAGGTAAAGCAATCTTAACTCAAATTGATGGTAAGATAGAAGTTACCGGAAAGAAGAAGAAAGGTCAGAGAATAATTTTAGTAAGATCTGTAGAAGATTCTGAAATAGTTAAAGAATACTTGGTTCCAATGGGAGAACATCTGATTGTTACCGATGGAATGGTAATTAAAGCCGGAGACAAGTTGATTGAAGGTGTTATTTCACCACATGACGTACTTGAGATCAAAGGTTTAGTAGAAGCAGAGCAATTTATCCTGGAATCTGTACAACAGGTATATAGAGACCAGGGAGTTTCGGTAAACGATAAGCATATCGAGATCATTGTTAAGCAGATGTTTAAGAAGGTAATAATTTTAAATGCAGGTGGATCATTATTCTTAGAGGAAGAAGTTATCGAAAAGAGAACTGTAGATCTTGAGAATAAGGCACTTAGAAAAGCTGGCAAGAAAGAGATAGAGTATAGATCTGTAATCCAGGGTATTACCAAGGCAGCAGTAAATACTGATAGTTTCATCTCAGCAGCATCATTCCAAGAAACTACTAAGGTACTTTCAAATGCGGCAATCGCAGGAAAGGTAGACTACTTAGAAGGATTGAAGGAAAACGTAATCATCGGTAAGAGAATACCGGCGGGTACAGGATTCATTGAATACGAAGATTTACAAATAAAGACTGTAGAAGAAAATTAAAAGATAGGCGACTTAGTCGCCTATTTTACTATAAAAATGCCCCCTCTTCCTTTCTATGGTGTCAAGGGAGAGAGTGCCGATAGGCGAGAGAGGGTAATAATAAGGAGAAAAAATATGGGAAGAGGAAGGTTATTTGTTGTATCCGGTCCAAGCGGGGCAGGGAAATCAACAGTATGTAAACAAGTTCGCAGAGACCTAAATATTAATTTAGCTACATCAGCAACTACCAGATCTCCTAGAAAAGGGGAAGAAGATGGCAGGGAATATTATTTTTTAACTTTAGATGAATTTAAAAAAAGAATAGAAAATGATGAATTTTTAGAGTATGCCAATGTACATGGGAATTATTATGGGACATTAAAATCCGAAGCAGAATCCAGGTTAAGTCGTGAAGAAAATGTAGTTTTAGAGATAGACGTGCAAGGCGGAATTCAAATTAAAAAAAGATTTGAAGATGCATGTTTAGTTTTCTTTAAAGCTCCTACAGAAAAAATATTGGAAGAAAGACTTCGTGGAAGGGGTACTGAACTTGAAGAGACAGTACAGCTGAGGTTGAAAAATTCACTGAAAGAGATGGCTTTTGAAGATGAATATGATCATGTGATAGTCAATGAAACTGTGGATAGATCGGCATCGGAATTGATAGAAATAATAAGAAAAGAAAGCAACTAACAATGGAGGAATGAAGATGAAAAAGAACGTAACTTATGATGAATTATTGGCAAAAGAACCTAATAAATATAAATTAGCAATGACTCTGGGTAAAAGATATGGTCAAATAATAGCTGGAGAAGCTCCTTTAGTAAAAGTAAGAAAAAAAGATACTGTAGCAGAAATAGTAAGCAAGGAATTATTGGAAGGAAAGATAGAATTAGAGAGAGTAGAAACAGAGGGATAATATGAAAAAAATTCTATTGATTTTTATCTTGCTGCTCCTGATTGGATGCGGGAAAAAAGAAAAGAAGAAAATAGTAGAGGGGAAATTTGCCTTTGGGACTATGATAAATATGGTAGTTTATTCTGAAAATCCTATAAAAGCTAAAAAAGCAATAGATTTGGCTTTTGAGGAGATTGAAAGGATAGATGACAAATTTAATACCCATAAAGAGGATAGTTTGATCTATAAGCTGAATCATAATCCGGGTAAGTTTTTTGAATTGAACAGTGAAGGTTTATATCTGTTTTCAGGTGTGGAACAAACCTATAATCTGAGTAAAACCAAGTACGATATCACCATAACTCCCCTGATGAAAGTCTGGGGATTCTTCGATGAATCTGAAAGTCGGATCGTAGCCATGTC
>JAUXGP010000161.1 GCA_030621995.1 Psychrilyobacter sp. | reverse complement strand
TTCGCCCTTTGAGGGAGAAACCATAAAAAGGAAGAGGGTAAAAGGAGAGAAAATTTGAGAATATTATTTATGGGAACACCTGAATTTGCATTAAATTCAATTAAAACACTGGATGAAAATCACGATGTTATCGGTATTTTTACTAAGATAGATAAACCCAACAGCAGGGGGAAAAAAATAAAGTTTAATCCAATTAAACAATATGGCTTAGATAATGATATCACTGTATATCAGCCTAATTCAGTAAAGACAGACGAAACGATAGAACTGGTGAAAAAATTAAATCCTGATCTTATAGTAGTGGTAGCGTATGGTAAGATCTTACCCCAGGAATTGATAGATATTCCTAAAAAAGGGATAATCAATGTACACTCATCACTATTACCTAAATATAGAGGTGCTGCTCCAATCCATGCTGCTATAATAAATGGCGAGAAGGAAAGCGGGGTAACTATAATGGATATAGTAAAGGAATTAGATGCCGGAGATATAATCTTACAGGCTAAAACACCTATAAATGAAATGGATACATTGGAGGATCTGCATGATAGATTGGCTGTAATAGGAAGTAAAGCACTATTAGAAGCTGTAAACATGATAGATAATGGAACTGCTGTTAGAACTCCTCAAGAAGAGTCCAAGGTAAGTTTTGTTAAACCCATTAAAAAGGATGAGTGTGAGATACATTGGGATCACTCTATGGAAAGGGTGTATAATTTCATAAGGGGATTAAATCCATTTCCATCTGCATATTCATTTTGTAATGAAAAGTTGTACAAGGTATACTTTGTAGAAAAATACGACAGAGTCTATGATGGTGAATTTGGAGAAGTGGTGGATCTGGTTAAAGGGAAGGGTCCGATTATAAAGGTATTGGACGGAAGTTTGATAATAACCAGTGTAAAGCCTGAAAATAAAAGGATGATGACTGGAGCAGATTTAGTTAACGGGAACTATATTAAAGTAGGAGAGAAATTTAGTATAGGCAGTAAAATAATAGAGTTATAGGGGGCAACATGGTAATTATAAAAGAAAAAAGAAATGGAATATCCTCGAGGGTGATAGAGAGATTGACCAAGTATTTGAGATGTTTAGAAAATTTATCACCTGAAGACTATATATCGTCAGAGGAATTAGCGACTAAGATGGGATTTACAGCAGCTCAAATTAGAAAAGATCTCTCTAATTTCGGTGAATTTGGCATAAGGGGAAAGGGTTATCAAATCAGAACTCTTTATAGCGATATTGAAAGAATATTAGGGGTGCACAAAACAAACAATGTAATAGTCATAGGAGCGGGAAGACTTGGAGGAGCCTTGGTATCGGAACCTGAGTTTACCAAGGAAAGCTTCAATATAATAGGAGTTTTTGATAATTCTGACACCAAGATTGGAACTGAGATGAAGGGGATCAAGATCAGAGATATAAAGGAAATCCCATACTTTTTACAATCTAAAGACAGGGTAGACGTAGCGATCTTAACGGTGCCTAAAAAAGTGGCTCAACAAATGACTGCAATATTAGTGGAGGCAGGAGTTAAATCAATTTTAAATTTTGCACCAATAAATTTAGAGGTACCCGATCATATAGCGGTACAAAATATAGATCTGTATGCAAAATTACAGGAATTAAATTACTGGAAGGAGCAATTAACAAACAATGATTAAAATTATAGATGGTAAAAAAATATCGGCAGATATCAAAGAAGAAACAAGGCTGGAGATAGAGGAATTGATTAAGGGCGGTAAACGAGCACCAGGATTAGCAGTAGTTATTGTAGGGGAAAACCCTGCATCTAAGGTATATGTAAACTCAAAAGTAAAAACTTGTAGTGCTTTGGGAATATATTCTGAAAAATATAGTTTGGACTTGGAAGTTACAGAGGCAGAACTTCTAAAATTAATCGAGGAATTAAATGTTAAAGAGGAGATAGATGGTATACTAGTACAGTTGCCGCTGCCAAAACATATAGATGAAGATAAAATAATTGAAGCTATAAAACCAGATAAGGATGTAGATGGATTTCACCCGATAAATTTAGGAAAATTAATCATAGGAAAGAGTAAGTTTAAATCCTGTACTCCATATGGCATTATGGAATTGCTGAAAAGATATAAACTGGATCTTAAAGGTAAAGATGTAGTGATAATAGGCAGAAGTAATATAGTTGGGAAACCATTGGCACTTATGTTGACCAATGAGAGTGCTACAGTAACTCTATGCCATAGCAAGACAAAGAATTTATCGGCAAAAACCTTGAATGCAGATATAGTAGTAGTGGCTGTAGGAAGGGAAAAGTTTTTGACTGAAGATATGGTAAAAGAGGGTAGTATAGTAATAGATGTAGGTATAAATAGAAATAGTTTGGGGAAACTATGTGGAGATGTGGATTTTGAAAATGTATCTAAAAAAACATCATTAATAACTCCTGTACCAGGGGGAGTAGGACCTATGACGATCGCAATGCTTATGAAAAACACAGTGAAATCAAGAGTGGAAAAAATATAAATTAATGGGGTGGGGACATGGCAACAGAATCAAGGGAATTTTTTATAGTAGATAAGAGAATCTTGCCTAATTCAATTCAAAATGTGATTAAGGTAAATGAAATAGTTCAAAAAGAAGGAATATCAAAGTATGAGGCGATAAAAAGAGTTGGAATAAGTAGAAGTACATATTATAAATATAAGGATTTTATCAAACCATTTTTTGAAAGTGGAAAAGATACTGTATTTAATATAAATATGGCACTTCATGATGAGCCGGGAATGCTGTCTAGAATATTTAATGTAATAGCGGATTCAGGGGTGAATATTCTTACAATAACTCAGAATATACCCATCGATGGAATTGCAAGGGTTACTTTGGCACTTAGAACCAGTGCAGATTCTTTAAGAAATATAGAGACAATGCTGGAAAAAATAACCGAACTGCCTGGTGTAAGTGAGATCAGGATAATAGGGAATAATTAAACTTTATCCTGCAATAAGGCGAAGAAAATAAATAAAAATGTAAGGGTAATGCCTTGTGCTTACCCCATAATAGCAGGGGGAAATATGAAAATAGATGTAAAAGCTATAAAGGAATTATCTGAAAATATAGAAAAATATGGATTAGAGGAGATAACTTTAGAGAGTGAAGGAACTAAAATTTCACTTAAAAGAGAGATAGAAAAAGAAGTTGTAACTCAAGTAGCAGCAGAGCCAAGAGTTATAGCAGCAGCTCCTAAAAAAATAGCTAAAACTAAGGCCGAGGCAGAGATAAAAAATTATGACTCTATAAAATCACCTATGGTAGGAACATACTATGGTGCACCATCTCCAGATGCAGATACATTTGTAAAAGAAGGACAAATTGTAGAAGTTGGAGATACTCTGTGCATCGTAGAAGCTATGAAACTTATGAATGAAGTAAAAGCAGACAAAAAATGCAGAATAGTAAAACTGGTGTTAACTGATGGAGCACCTGTAACTAAGGGAGCTGACCTATTCTTAATAGAAGAAGTATAAAGTAAAATTTGAGTCACTCTTTAGTGGCTCTTTTTTTCTAAAAATTTGATATACTTTGAATAGAAATATGGGATTTCAGAGGACTATAAAATAATAGCTTTAAAAGAATATGATAAAGATGCTGAAGATTTAGAAATAGAGATTGACGAGATGATCTATGATTTGTACGAGCTGACTGAAGAAGAAAAAGAAATAGTAAGAAATTTTAAGTCTTGATTTCTCCTCTTAGGTTTCCCTGGATTTAAGGAAACCTAAGTTAGAAGTAAAAGTAAAAGTAAAAAATTAAAAAGTAACCAAGGGGGCTTAATGAGCAAAACGATAAAATTTTATAAACCAACAATAAAATATGGCGACACTTATACGAATATTAGCTTTAACGAAATATTAAATAATATATTTAGAAATAATAGAAATGATTCTATTAGAAAAATCAAAGAATTTAATACTATAATACAAATACATACAGATGAGAGTTTTGATGAAAGTCTTCTATCAATTTTGTTTTTAAAGTACCGTTCAGAACATTTACCCTACACAGGAAGTATTGAAGAAGAAGCTTTAGAAGCACTAAAAGATAAAACAATTGTTGAAATAACAAATCTTATTTATGATAAAAATCAAAACATACTGTTATTTGAATATAATGCAGAGGGGCACAAGGCAAAACAATTAGAAGAATATATAGAAAGTTTTTTGCCTGAAGATTATACGTTGAGATTGAGAAGTATTTTAGATGATTATTCTCTAGATCAAATACTTAATACGGGTCGAGCAAGGAGTATTGACTTTAAACTTAATTTAGAAATTACGACAAATGATTCAGATTTATTAAAAGAAAGTTTTCAAGAAGACACTACTTTTGCATCCCACTTTAATTTTTTTAAAGGGATGAAAGAGGTTTCAGGAGAGGTCGGGGCTACACAGTTAGAATTTACTATGAGTTTAGGGAAGAAAAAAGGTAGTTTTAATTTAAAGAATTTTAGAAATATAATTGAACCATTAAATATAGACAATCCTGTATTTGAATCAGTAAAAGTTAAAGTAGAATTAGATAGTGATGAAACAATAAAAGAAATCGATTTAAAGAAATTATTTAAACCTCATAAAATATTAA
>JAUXGP010000048.1 GCA_030621995.1 Psychrilyobacter sp. | reverse complement strand
GTATACAAAAATAGAATTTTTAACCGCAAGATTAGGAATAGCAAGGCAAACAGCTTCTAATCATTTGGAAAAATTAGTAAAATTAAATGTTTTAAGTAAAGAAAAAGTTGGGAAACATAATTTTTATGTTAATATAAATTTGTTAAAAGAGTTATCATAACTCAAGTTAAAAAACTTAACATGAGAAAATAACGTGTTAAAAAAATTGAAAAAAATTAACATGAAAAAAAGGGTGAATTATGAATAAATATTTTCCAATCTTAATAGATTTAGAAGGTAAAGATATCCTTATAGTTGGCGGAGGAAAGATAGCCTACCGTAAGATAAAAACACTTTTAAATTATGATGCTGCAATAGAAGTTATAACCCCTCAAATTATAGAAAGTAAAATACAACTTTTATTTGAGGAGAGAAAGATCAGTTTAACATTGAGAGAATTTGAAGATAGTGATCTTGAAAATAGATTTTTAGTTGTAGGAGCTACAAACAATAAAGAATTAAATAAAAGAATCTATGAATTAGGAGATTCTAAAAATATATTAGTTAACAATATAACAACCAAGGAAGATCTAAATGCAAGATTTTGTGCTATTTATAGAGGAGAAGACTTCCAAGTAGCTATTTCAACAGATGAAGGGAATCCTAAAAGAGCATTGGAACTAAAAAAGCAGGTTGAAAAAAGTTTAGAAAAGTAAAAATAGGGTATTATATGGGGGCAGATCATGAAAATAGATAAATTATCAATATTTAAAGGTCTAAATCCAAAAACCATAGATCTCTTAGAGAAAAGGTTGAAAATTGTGGAATACAAAAAAGGCGAGTTTATTTTTTTTGAAAAGGATCAAGTTGAAAAAATATATATAATAGTCTCTGGAAGGGTAAGTATCCATAAATATACTCAAAAGGCACATAAAAAAATAATGTATATCTTAGGGAGTGGAGAAATTATAAATGAAGTAATTTTTGATAATCTCCCTGCAAGTATAAATGCCGAAGTTTTTGAAAATACTGTGATATTGGAATATTCTGCAAAAGATTTTAAAAAAATAATGGCAGGAGATTTTGAATTGGCATATAGAGTCATACAGTCTTCCGGGAGAAAGGTCAGAAGGTTATACAGGCAGTTAAAGAACACCGTTCCCATCAGTCTGGATAAAAAAGTGGCATCTAAATTATGGAAACTGTCGAAAGATTATGGGATGATGTGTGAAATTGAAGATAGTTATTGCAAATCCTGTAAAAAAAAGGATTGCTGGATAGGATTAGAATTTAAAATAAGTATAACCTATCTGGCTGACATGCTGGGGAGTACCAGGGAAACCATATCTAGGGAATTAAAAAAATTAGAGGGTCTGGGCTACGTTAAGTGGGTCGATAAAAGGATTTTTGTAAAAAGAGAGGAACTCAGACAATTTTATAGAAAATAAAGATAACGTGATATTCATCACGTTATTTTTTTATGTATTTTGTTAAAATATATGCATAAGTTATAGTGAAAAAAATATTTTGATTTGAGTTAGAGACTAAAAATTTATTTTTGTATGAATATTTTCTAGATCTCACATAAATTTTGTTGTTATATTCACTGTAGTAAAAAATTATATCAGGGGGAAAAATATGTATGCAGAAACATTAGAAAAATTATCCAATGCAGCATTTGGAAAGAAGAAACTCATAGAGGAGAGTGTGGGGAAATATTTTTTAGCGTCTGTTATGGCAGGACTTTATGTGGGGCTGGGTATATTTCTTATAATGACTATTGGCGGACTTACTAAGGGTATGGGACCACAATTTAAAATATTTCTGGGCTTGGGTTTTGGAATTGCACTGAGTCTTGTTTTAGTTATCGGATCTGAGTTATTTACAGGAAACAATATGATCATGACTGCAGGACTTGCCGATAAGAGGGTATCGTTGAAAGATACCTTGAAAATATGGGGTCTGAGTTATACAGGAAACTTGGTAGGATCAACAATTATTGGAATTTTATATGTATTCAGTGGAGCTTCTAAGGGGCCGGTTGGAGATTTCATAGTAGGTCTTTCAAAAGCTAAGATGACCGGGGATCCAACTTCACTTTTTTTTAAGGGAGTATTGTGTAATATCTTAGTTTGTCTGGCTGTCTTGGCCTATATCAAGATGAAGAGTGAATCAGGGAAATTAATCATGATATTTTGGTGTCTATTTGCTTTTATTACATCTGGATATGAGCATAGTATAGCTAATATGTCTATATTTACTGCTGGTCTTTTACTGCCTCATAGTCCAGAAGTATCCTTAGCCGGGTATGGACACAATATGCTTTGGGTAACCTTGGGTAATATTGTAGGGGGAGGAGCTATAGGATTGGTATATTGGTATATGGGAAGAAAATCTAAGTAATCTAACTTCGATCGTAAAATCAGATAAAAAAATAGAAACTGGAGGGATTTAATTTGAAAATTTCAATGAATAAGATAAATTTTAATGACAGTCTGAAAAAATTGGAGGAGAAGTATAGGATATATGCTCCTAAGCTTTTCCCGTATGAGGGAAGATTTTCTGATACAGACTTAGTAAGATATGCAGAAGTATCCACTATAGAAGAGATGATTTTTGATAAAAAATCAGATTTTTCTCCCAAGGAAATATTGCTGCCCCAGACAGAAACTATGTTTTATTTTACAGAAAAAGAATATAAGGAACCGGATGTGGAGGAAAAAGGAACCTTGGTGTTTTTAAAAGCCTGCGATCTGCACAGTATAAAAAGATTTGATGAGATATATTTAAAGAATAAATTTTCGGATATCTACTACAGTCAGAGAAGGGATAAGATAAAGTTTGTTGTTGTAGGATGTGAAACAGGTTTTGACAGCTGTTTCTGTGTGAGTATGGGAACAAATATTCCTGAAAATTACCATATGGGAATAAATATCAGAGAGAATGAAGTGGAATTAGAGATTTTAGATGAAGAGTTAAAAAACAATTTTTCAGGAGAAGTAAAATCATTTGAAATAGATGCAGTTATGAAAAATCAGATTGAATTAAAGGTCCCGGAGGAGATAAACTTAGAGGACGTAATAAATTTAGATCTATGGAGAGAGTATGATAAAAGATGTGTAGCCTGTGGAAAATGTAATTTTGTCTGTCCAACCTGTACTTGTACAACGACTCAGGATATCTTTTATAGTGAAAATGAGAGCACAGGTGAAAGAAGAAGGGTATGGGCATCGTGTCATGTAGATGGATTTACAGATATGGCAGGAGGTCATGAATTCAGGAAAAAACACGGGGACAGGATGAGATTTAAAACTATGCATAAAATTGGAGATTTTAAAAAGAGATTTGGATATCATATGTGTACAGGCTGCGGGAGATGTGACGATGCCTGTCCTGAATATATTTCTTTTTCAAATTGTATAAAAAAACTTACAGCGGTATTAGGAGGAGAAGATGAATAATATTTATATGCCAAAACCTTATAAAATATTGGATATTCAACAGGTCACAAATATAGAGTGGCTTTTTAAGGTAGAGTTTGACAGAGTAGATGAGATCAACTATGGTCAATTTATTCAAATATCAATTCCTAAAGTTGGAGAAGCTCCTATTTCGGTAACGGAATTTAATCCGGAAGAGGGATGGATCGAATTTTTAATCAGAAAAGTAGGAAAAGTTACAGACGTTTTATTTGATTTAAAAACCGGTGATACACTATTCCTGAGAGGCCCATATGGAAATGGATTTCCCTTTGATGAAAAGTATAAGGATAAACACTTAGTAATTGTAGCAGGAGGATCTGGATGCGGTCCGGTAAGGTCTATGATCAATGCCGTTCATAAAAAGTTTAAATCCGTGAAGAAGATGGAACTTATCCTCGGGTTTAAAGATACTAACTGTATAATTTTTAAGGATGAGATATCAAGCTGGCAGAAAGAAAATAACTTAGTTCTGACTGTGGATAAGATGTGTGAGGGGGATACCTGTGACCTGGGGATCAATGAGGGGCTTGTAACACAACATGTAGATAAATTAGACCTGTCGGATATAGATAATTTAGAAGTAGTAATAGTAGGACCGCCTATGATGATGAAATTTGCAGCCTTAGAGTTTGAAAAACACGGGGTGCCTGAGGAAAAGATATGGCTTTCATTTGAGAGGAAAATGTCATGTGCTGTGGGGAAATGCGGGCATTGTAAGATAGATGAAACATATGTGTGTTTGGAAGGACCTGTGTTTAATTATACTAAGGGAAAAAAACTTTTAGATTAAGGGGGACAAGATGACTTTGGATATAAATAGAAAACAAGTTACAAAATATGCTTATAGGGTCACAAAAGTAAGAGATAAAACTGCTCTGAGGGTGAGAGTTCCTGGAGGAGAGATTACAGGAGATCTGATAGAGATAGTATCTAAAATTGCTAATACCTACGGGGACGGAAAAATCCACCTGACTACCAGACAAGGATTTGAAATTTTAGGTATAGACTGGAATGATATGAACAAGGTAAATGAGATGGTAGCTCCTCTGATGGAAAAACTGGAAATAAATCATATCGATGCCAATGCCGGGTATCCGGCAGCAGGGACAAGAAATATAGCTGCCTGTATAGGTAATAAAGTCTGTCCCAAGGCTCAATACAATACCACTGAGTTTGCTAAAAAAATAGAAAAGGCTATATTTCCCAATGATTTTCATTTTAAGGTGGCACTTACAGGCTGTCCCAATGACTGCCAAAAAGTAAGGATGCATGATTTTGGAATAATCGGAATGACCCTGCCTAAGTTAGACAGATCAAAATGTGTATCTTGCGGAAGGTGCGAAAAAAAATGTAAAGGATTATCTACAGGGGCTATAAAGATGGTTAATTATAAACCTCAAAGGGATCACGACAAGTGTATAGGATGCGGAGAGTGTGTATTAAATTGTCCGACATCTGCATGGACTAGAGATGCTAGAAAATACTATAGATTAGCTATAATGGGAAGAACTGGAAAAAGAAACCCTCGTTTGGCTGAAGACTGGATTATCTGGGCTGATGAGGCCAGTATTATAAAGATAATTAAAAATACTTATGACTATGTAGATGAATATATTGACAGAAGGTTGCCAAAAGAGCATATAGGGTATATAGTGGATAGGACAGGGTTTATGGAGTTTAAGAAATGGGCTCTAAAGGATGTAGACCTGCCTGAATATTCTGTTATGAAAAACAATGTATATTGGTCTGGTATGAAATATCCTGGAATAAAGTAGGTGATTTGGTATGAGAGGAATTTTGGTAGTGGGACACGGAAGTAAAGTTCTAGAAGTAAATGAAAAATTTAAAGAATTGATAAAAATTTTAAAGAAAAATACAGGAAGAGATGTCAGGGGTGCAAATTTAACCCTGACAACTCCAAGGCTGGAAGATGTTATACAGTCTATGTATGCTGAGGGGTTTAGAGAAATTACAATAATTCCCTATTTTCTGTCCAATGGATCACATGTGATAGAACATATTCCTAAGATTTTAAAAGAGATGGAATCCAACTTAGAGGGGTTAAGTCTTTTGTTGGAAAGTTCATTATTACTTAATTCACTTGTAATAAAAGCTGTGGAGGAAAAAATTAATAGTAACTAAACCAAAAACTCCAGTTTAAATGCTGGAGTTTTTGCAGTTATCGGATATCTCCCTTGAATGTTTTTTACCTCAAAAAAGACCTGAATTAGGAAATTGATGATTTTTTTATAATCATTACAATTATCCTTGATTATATAGTTTAGATATACTATACTAGGGATAGAGAAAATTAAAACTGGAGGGGATTATGAATATTAAATTAGTAAAGGACTTTAATAAGATCTATGATGCATATGTAATGCCAAAATTTGAAGGGGAAGTAAAGATCTATGACGGATTAACGGCCGAAGAAAAGATAGTTTTAGAAAGATTGATAGAGAAAAAAGAGTTTACAGGTAAAAAGAGTACATCTATCAGCTGTGAATTGATGCATAAGGGTAAATTAGTTAACATAACTTATATCGGCCTTGGAAAAAGAGAAAAATTAAAGGCCTACGATGTAATAGAAGCTTTTCATAAGGCACTCAAAGATCTGGATGGAGATACCTTAATAGGAACTCATGGTGTAGAAGTTACCCAGGTGGTAGAAGCTGTCCACTATGCTAAATATGACTTCAATAAATATAAAACAGATAAAAAAGAGAAGAAAGAGTGTAGTTTTGATATCTTCGTAGAGGAAGATACAGATGCTATCTGTGAGGGAACTGTTCTGGCTGAATCTGTAATCTTAACCAGAGACCTGGTGAATGAACCTGCAAATGTTCTTTTTCCTGAGAGTCTGGCTCATGAGGTTAAAGTATTAGGGGAAAAATATGAATTTGAAGTAGAAATATTTGATGAAGATAAGATAGCAGAATTAAAGATGGAAGCATTTTTATCGGTAGCCAGGGCTGCTGAAAAAAGACCTAGATTTATCGTTATGAGACATTTGGGAGATCCTTCTAATCCTGCAGAGATCCATGGATTGGTAGGGAAAGGTTTGACATATGATACAGGGGGATTATCGTTGAAACCCAGTGCAGGGATGTCTAATATGAAAACAGATATGGGAGGAGCTGCAACTGTAATAGGAGCTATGTGTGCTCTTTCCAGGATGAAAGTAAAGAAAAATATAGTAACTGTAATCGCTGCGTGTGAAAATTCAATTGGCGGGAATGCTTATAGACCGGGAGATGTTATTGGATCTATGGGTGGAAAAACTATAGAAGTTGAGAATACAGATGCTGAAGGAAGATTAACTCTTATCGATGCAGTACACTATATCATCAATCATGAAAATGTAAAGGAAGTAATAGATGTAGCTACACTTACAGGAGCGGTATTAGTAGCCCTGGGAATGTCTACAACAGGTGTATTAGCAAATAACGATGAGATGTATGAAAACTTAGAGAAAGCATCTGAAACAGCAGGTGAAAGAGTATGGAGATTACCTAACTTCCCTGAATACAAGGAACTATATAAATCTAAGATAGCAGACCTTAAAAATACAGGCGGAAGATTTGCCGGAACTATCACAGCAGGAATGTTTATAGAGGAATTTGTAGGAGAGACTCCTTGGATGCATCTTGATATTGCAGGAACATCATCTACAGACGCACCATATGGTTATTATACTAATGGTGGAACTGGACAAATAGTAAGAACTCTTTATAATTATTATTTAAAAAAGTAAATCAATAAATATAGATAAGACCAAAAAAATTAAAAATGAGGGGCTGATTAGCCCCTCATTTTTTTTATAATCTTTGCAAAAATTTCCAATGGATTGTATAATTTTAGTATTAAAAATTTAGAGGGATGTATATCTTTCTAGAATAGGGGGGGAAGATGAAAAAAATACTTATTGCAGGCACATCCAGCGGAGCGGGGAAAACAACGATCAGTACAGCTATAATGGGTGCTTTAGAAGGGGTGTCACCATTTAAAGCAGGGCCTGATTATATCGATCCAAAGTTTCATGAATTTGTAACTGAAAATCCTTCCAATAACTTGGATCTTTTTATGATGGGTGAGGATGCAGTAAAATATATATTCTCTAAAAATAGTAAAAATATCAGTATAGTAGAGGGGGTTATGGGTCTTTATGACGGGTTGAACCATGAACTCGATAACTACAGCAGTGCTCACCTGTCCCGAGTCTTGAATATCCCTGTAATATTGGTAGTTAACGGAAAGGGGACTTCTACAAGTCTTGCAGCTACGGTGCTGGGATTTAAAAATTTAGACCCCAGGGTAAAGATAAGGGGAGTTATATTAAATAATGTTGCAAGTGAAGGATTGTATAACCTTTTGAAAGAGGGGATAGAAAGATACACCAAAATCCCATGTGTAGGATATTTCCCAAAGGATGACAGGGTGTCAATAGGTGAGCGTCATCTTGGGTTGCAGCAGGCCAGTGAGATAGAGGATTTGAATGAAAAGATTGAGATATTAAAGGATATGGCAAGAAAATATATAGATTTGGATAAGATATTAGAGATTGCAGAGGATGGAAAAGAGGCTGTAGAACTTAAAAATCCAGCTGAATATCTGAAAGACAGATTTAAAGGAAAGAGGGTAGGAGTAGCAAAGGATAGGGCATTTTCATTTTACTATTCTGAAAATTTAAAACTTATGGAATATACAGGGATGGAGATAGTAGAATTTTCTCCTGTAAATGATTTTCATCTGCCTTCTAATTTAGATTATATATATTTAGGAGGAGGATACCCCGAGATATTCAGCAAAAAATTATATGGGAATAGCACCATGGTGGAGGAGATCAGAAAAGCCTCCAAAGAGATCCCTATCTATGCTGAGTGTGGGGGATTTATGTACCTTACAAAGGGGATAAAACAGCTGGATGGCAGTTTTGATCCCATGTGCGGATTGTTAGATATAAAGGTAGAGATGAAACCGCGACTTAATATCAAAAGGTTTGGATATGTAAACTATAAAAGCAAGGATGGAATAAGTGGAAGATGCCATGAATTTCATTATTCAGATATCTATGAAATAAATGAGGAGAACCTGTATCTTGAATTAAAGAAAAAAAATGGAAGGAAGTGGACATGCGGTTATGAAAAAGATAAGATCATAGCGGGATATCCCCACATCCATTTCTATGGAAATTTAGATTTATTTGTGAGTTTATTTGATAGATAATTAGAAGGCAGTTAAAAACAACCAGGGAGGAAGAAAATGAAAAAGTTAATTTTATTGTTTAGTTTAATATTTATTATATCTTGCAGCAACGTACCTATTACAGAAAGAAATCAATTGATGCTGGTGGATGAAAGTGAAATTATCGTATCCAGTGAGAAACAATACCAGGAATTTTTAAAGGAAAATCCGCCTTTGAAGAATAAAAATTCAGAATTAGTAAAAAAAGTTGGTAAAAATATTTCTATTGCTGTGGAGTTATACTTTAAAGGAAAGGGACAGGAAAATCTGCTGGAAGGATATGATTGGGAATTTAACCTGGTAGATGGTAAAGATATAAATGCTTGGTGTATGCCCGGAGGAAAGGTAGCTTTTTATACAGGGATTCTGCCTATTACAAAAGATGAGGTGGGAATAGCAGTGGTTATGGGACATGAGATAGCGCATGCAGTAGCCAGGCATGGCTCTGAAAGATTGAGTCATCAAATGGCAATACAAACAGGTGCTAATCTTCTAAATTTAGGGATGTCCAATATAGAAACTCCTATTTCAAGTGATTTGGCACTCCAGGCATATGGAGTAGGGACTAACCTGGGGATCTTAAGTTATTCCAGGAAGCATGAATTAGAAGCCGACAGATTGGGGTTAATTTTTATGGCTATGGCAGGATATGACCCTAAAGAAGCCGTAGAGCTTTGGAAAAGAATG
>JAUXGP010000050.1 GCA_030621995.1 Psychrilyobacter sp. | reverse complement strand
GCAGACCTTATGACATCTTCATAATTTTTAGCAGTAAAATGAGTTTTTATTAACTTATAGTTAGCCTTTTCTTTTTGAGCCAAACTTGCATCTTTTCCTGCCATTACACCTTCAAATTTTTCTACGGCTTCCTCATATTGTGTCAGCCCTAAATATGCGACTCCCAAAAGATACCTGTTTTCTGCTGTTTTAGGCTGAGGAGTCAGGTATGTTATCAGTTCCTTATAACTTCCATCTGCTACCAAGATAGTTATTAAATTTTCTGAAATCTTAGGATCATTATAAGATCTTAAATACTCCTTATAAGCATCTTTAGCTCCCTTTAAATCCCCACCCTTATAATATGTATTTCCTACTATAAGATAGATTTTTTGCCTGTATTCTATATCTGTAGAAAATTTAGTTTTATATTCCATAAACCACAATTTTATACTTTTTTGATCTCCCAACTTACTGTTGACCAAGATCAGCTGGTAAAGGCCTTCCTTACTGTGTGTTCTATTGTATACATTGGTATAATAAATCCTGGATTTTTTATAGTTTTTCATCTCAAAGTGTGATTTCCCTAAAAATAGATCTATATTATTTTTATATTCCCTCTTCATCTTAGATTCGTCATAAGATTTCAAATCTTTTATCACTTCACTGTATTTTTTAGCCCTAAAATCTATCAATGCTAAATAGTAAATTCCTTCAGAATTTAGATCTGTACCCAAAAGATCTTTAAAACCTTCTCTTGATCTTTCAACTAACTTTTTAGCCTCTACATCGCCCTTGGATTCTCCTACTTTAAGCATACTAAAGGCTGACCCGTATATAACTTTAGGATCCTTAGGAGTACCCACCAATTCATAGTATTTCAATGAGGTCTCATAATTTTTTCCAGCAAAATAATGGTTGGCTAAAAGTATATTGGCCTTCTCTTCATTATTTGTACCCATTGATCTTTTATAATATTCATCTACTTTTCCCATATCTCCAGTGGACAGGTAAATATCTAAAAGACCATATCTTACATCTGCCATATATTTACTCTGAGGATAGTTGATTTCTATCTCTGTTAATTTTTTTATGGCTTTATCATTATTTCCCAATTTATATTGGTTCATCCCATACATATAGTTTGCTAACTCTATGTTCTTCCCCTCAGCTGACCCCTTTAAATATTCATCCAAATATATGGTGCTGTTCACATACTCCTGGTTATTATAAGATGACAGGGATATATACAGGAAGGCATCTTTTGATCTTGCAGGTTTTGTAATGAGGTATTTAAAAGTTTTTTTAGCCTCCTCGTATCTGCCGTTTTCATAGTAGGAGATTCCCAAATAGTAGACAGCATCTATTTTTTTAGGAGAACTTTTATCTATTGTGTTAATTTCGTTTTTCGCTCCATTATAATCCTTTAGATAGGTTAAATTTCTGGCTAAATAGTAATGTGCTTCATTTTTTTCATCTTTTTTTAGTTTTTCTAATTTTAAATATTGATTAAAATATATTGTTGAACTCTTGTACTCCTTATTTAAATAGAGAGTTTTAGACAGTCTCTCCAGTGCTACTTTTTGATAACTGCTCTCAGGATATTTTCCTACAAAAGTTTTCAGTTCATCTGTAGCCATGGAATATTCTTTGGCTTCGTATAATTTATCAATATATTTCATATCATCTCTATCTGTGGCAAAAATTTGACTCCCTACTACGATCAAAAGGGATAAAATAAATAGTTTTTTCTTCACAACTTCCCCCTATCTTAATTTTTCTAGTACACTTTCAATTTCTTTTATTGAAAGATCGGTATTAAAACATGGCCCATTTATCTTTTTATTGAATACACCGTATACAGACATCGGGAAAGCATCGTAGATACCTGCCACCAAATCTCTCTCACAGGCTACAGCTATTACAAGTTTTGGTTTAGTATCTTTCAAAAACTTACGAGCCAATGTACCTCCGGTAGCGATTTTAGCTTTCACTCCGTATTTTCTCTGTAATTTCAGTATATCTCCTACTTTACACCTCCCGCATTCATTACAATTTTCCACAGTAGATGTTATCTTCAATGGACATTCATAATTTTGAACACAATGGGGAAGCAGGATAGATACCCTGTTTGCTGGTATATTTTTGCATCTTTTTAATACGACATTATTGTTAAAACGGATAAATATCTTGGAGATCTTACTGTTTTCTATTTCCTCTTTGGAAAATTTTCTAGCTATGATCACCAAGAGGTAAAATATAAGGTATATCCATCTTAAAATTACTATTTTTAACATATTATCTTCTCCAGTAGGTCTATATGTAAAAACCATTATAAACCTTATTTAATCAAGGTATTATTGCATATGGTACTCTTATTCAGTATATCATATTAAAATTACACCGTCAAAAAAAGCTCAAGTTTTAACCAAAACTTGAGCTTACTTATATTTTTCCTATATTTTTTTAATCTTTTAATGCTAAAGGCATCACTAAATATCTAAAATTCTTTTCATTTTCTATGGTTAATTCTACAGCCCCACTAGAAGTAGACAGACTTAAGAAAACATTTTTCCCCTTCTCTATAAAAGAAAGATAATCTAATAAAAACTTTACATTTAGAGATATTTTTAGATCTTCTCCATCTTTTTTTATTCCTATAGTTTCATTTATCTTTGCAATTTCCGATATCCCGCTTATTTCTAACAGATCATCTTTAAATTCAAATATCCCGCTATTTTTAGATTCTGCATTATTTCTTACAAATATCTGTACCCTTTTAAGGACATTTTTAAATTCGGCTGAATCTATTAAAACTTCTTTGCTGTATCCTGTTGCATTTAATATCCCGTCATAGTCTGGAAATGGCAGGTCAATTACCCTAGTTAATATCTCGGTTGCTCCCACTATGAATTTAACTTGGTTTCCTTCATACGCAAATGTAATATCCTCGACTTTCTTTGAAACCAGAATTTTTATTATGGCTTCTACACTTTTCAGAGGGAGACTGACTTTTAATTCCCCATCTAGATTTACTTGCTCGGTTATATAGACCAACCTATATGTATCTGTTGAGATTAATTTCAACATCCCGCCTTCTAATTCCATTCTCAAGCAGTTTATAGATATATTATCTGTAGTTTGAGAGGCAGCAAACTTTGATTTTTCCAATAAGTTCACAAAAAGTTCTATGGGCAGCTTATACTCTTTCCCGCCTTGAAATCCTCTGATTTTTGGATATTCAGCAGCATCAAAAACAGAAAACTCAGAAGATGAATCTTCAGTTTCGATCAAAAGAGTTTCTCCATCTATACTAAGAGTTATCTCTGTATCACTAATCTCTTTTAGGTATTCCTCTACCAATTGATGGGAAAACACTAGGTTTCCACCCTCTATTACCTCTCCTTCCATCTTGGATGTAACTGTCAATTCTAAGTTTGTTCCCTTTAAAATTATCGTGGAGTCATTGGCCTCCATATATACACCTGAAATAATAGGTCTTATTTTATTTTCAGTGATAGCCTTACTCACTATCCTTAAAGTTTTTAAAAATTCTTGTTTATTTACTTTTATTTTCAATTTTTACCTCCCGATCTTTTTATCTTACTCCTCCTTTTTTTACGATTTCTAGAATCACAATTTATAAAAATAACTTTTAGTTAAAAAGTAATTTTTATATACGACAATAAAGAAATCAAAGCTGAAATATCCTGCACTTCTTTCCTCTCATGCGAGCAGGAAAAATAGGAATAAAGGAGTTAGCTTTCAAAGCTGTCTTTTCAATTTTAATTCATTCTACCATATCTATCACTAAAATTAAAGATTCCCCACCAGAAAAAGGCAGGGAACTTATATTATTTAAATAAATAGGGCCTCAATTCCTCACTAAACCTTGTTTTAAGTTTTAATAAGGTTTTTTTCTCAATCTGTCTCACTCTTTCTCTGGTAATATTAAATGTCTTACCAATCTCTTCTAAGGTATGGATATCATATCCACCTATTCCATATCTTAATTTTACTATCTCTTTTTCACGAGGTTTAAGAGCGTCTAACATCTTAGTGATCTCTTCTCTGCCTATCCCTCTTAAAACTTGGTTTTCAAGAGACTGTTCTTCAGGTTGACTTATGGTGTCTTCTAAGAAGATATCCTCTCCTATGGAAGCATTCAAAGACATCAGATCTTGAAATTCTAACATTACTTTTTGGATCTTGTCCTCCGGTATACCTAAACCCTTCGATATTTCATTAAAATCAGGGTATTTACTGGTTTCCATCACATGATTCATAATATATTTATTTACCTTATTCAACATATCATATTTATAAGATGGTATCCTTATCTCCCTTCCCTTACTAATAATAGACTTAGTTATGGATTGTTTAATCCACCAAACTGCATAGGTTGAAAATCTAAACCCCTTCTCCACATCAAATTTTTTAATAGCATGGATAAGCCCAAAATTACCTTCACTGATAAGGTCTATTAAACCCAATCCTTTTCTAGTATATTTTTTAGCCACATTTACTACCAATCGTAAGTTAGACAGAATTAATTTTTCCTTAGACTCTTCACAACCATTTTTGGCTGCTATAAGTAATTTTAATTCCTCTTCCTTTGTCAAAATTTCATACTGTCTAATATCTTTTAAATATAAAGATACCAAATCTTTTGTTCTATCCATAGTCTCATCATCCTTAGTTTTAAAATTCTCTCTTTAAGTCTCTAGTCATCAATTCTTTAACCATTTCAGTTGCTAATTTATCTTCATATAATACCTTATAGACACCTTCTAATATTGGCATTGACACCTTCTTCTTTTGAGCTAATTCGTAGACGGCTTTCACAGTCGGTACTCCTTCAGCTACCATTTCCATCTCATCTAAGATCTCTTGTAATTTCTTTCCTTCACCTAATTTTTGCCCCACATACCTGTTTCTGCTGTGGGTACTGGCACAGGTTACTATTAGGTCTCCCATTCCCGTAAGCCCTGAAAAGGTCTCGGCTTTAGCTCCTAAAGCCTCTCCAAATCTTACCATTTCTGCTAATCCTCTAGTTATAAGTGCCGCCTTTGTATTGTCTCCAAATCCTATCCCATCAGCTACACCTGCAGCTATTGCAATACCATTTTTTACCGCTCCACCTAGTTCTACCCCGATAATATCATTACTTTCATATACTCTAAAACTTTCTGTATTAAATAATTCTTGTATCTTTTTAGCACACCCAGATTCTCCGGCAGCTACTATTGTAGATGGAAGATTTTTAGCTACTTCCTCTGCATGGGTAGGTCCAGAAAGGATCACAATATTTTTATGAAACTTCCCCAGTATTTCGTCTTTAATCACTTGGGATAGTCTCATCCCTGTAGATATCTCTATCCCCTTAGCAGTGTTCACGATTATTGTTTTTTCTGTCAACTGATCACTAATTTTAGCCATAACAGATCTCAACACTTGAGATGGTACAGACATAATGAGGTATTCTACCCCATCCAGTAACCCTTCTATCTTGGATGTTACCTGTAAC
Source organism: Psychrilyobacter sp. (assembly GCA_030621995.1). GTDB lineage: Bacteria > Fusobacteriota > Fusobacteriia > Fusobacteriales > Fusobacteriaceae > Psychrilyobacter. The sequence continues at coordinate 3,740 of JAUXGP010000050.1, read as the reverse complement.
GTTTCTGGAAATTTAGCATTGGATAAAAACTTTTTATTTACCCTACTTTCTTGTAATAATTTTGCCCTATCTTCGTTGTAATCCCATAAAGTAACCTTGTTTCCCTTAGATGCTATAACTCTAGCAAGAGCTGTCCCCCAAGAACCTGCTCCCATCACTACAATTTTTCCCATAATTTACTCCTTTTTTAAAATCATTTAAAATATTTTAATTGTTTAAATTATTTTTTAGCTCCAAATTTATTTTCATTCCCATGTAACAACCTCTGGATATTACTTCTATGCTTGAATATCACAAATAGACCGATCACAAGGGCAAATCCAAACATATTCCATTTTCCCAGTTCTTCCTTCACAGGCATAAACAGTACTAATATTGGAAATAATCCTGCCGCTGATACAGAAGCCAGCGATACGTATTTAGTTGAAAATGCAATCAGTATAAATACAACCACTAAGATTAAAACTATATTTGGAACCAGGTATAAAAATACTCCTAAACTAGTAGCTACACCCTTTCCGCCTTTAAATTTTAAAAACATCGACAGGGTATGACCAACTATTGTGACTAATCCTACCAAGATAAGCTGCCACCCAATTATTCCAGCTAAACTTGCCAGAAAAACCGGCAGATATCCCTTTAAGGCATCTGCAAAAAGTACAATTATCCCGTATTGTTTCCCCAACACCCTGTAAGCATTGGTTGCACCGGTATTTTTACTCCCATGTTCCCTGATATCTATACCCTTAAACTTTTTTCCTATGACTACACCTGTTGGAATAGATCCCATAAAATAAGCTATTATTAAAAAAATTATTAATTTAACTTCCATCTTTCCTCCTAAATTAATCTTTGTTTTTTAACTCTTTGAAAATTTCCCTACTACTTCAATATGACTGGTATTAGGAAACATATCTACTGGACAAACTTTGGTCAACTTATATCCCAATCCTTCCAATATCTGCGTATCTCTGGCAAATGTTGACGGGTTGCATGATATATATACCACTTCTTGAATCTCGGTTTCCGATAGTTTTTCCAGTATATTCTGCGCTATCCCCTTTCTAGGGGGGTCAAATATTATTGAATCTATTTGATTTCCTGCTTCGATCAGTTCAATTAATTTTTCCTCAGCTTTACCATTTATAAACTCTATATTTTCTATCTTATTTTCTGCACTTGTTTTTAAAGCAGCTCTTGTTGCCGATTCCACTATCTCTATAGCATAGACCTTATTTGCATCCTTTGACAGGATCATAGCGATGGTTCCTGTTCCTGAATAGGCATCCACTATATTTTTATTTTTTATATCATCAAAGTAAGATATTGCTGTCTCATATAGTTTTTTAGTCTGATCTATATTTATTTGAAAGAATGATGTAGGAGATATGTTAAACTCAATTCCATACAGCTCTTCCTTTATATATTTTTCTCCCAATAGATGGACATTTCTTTCACCTAAAGCAAAATTTGTCCTCTTGTTATTGATAGAAACAAAAACTGACTTTATCTTGTCGTTTTCATTGTATAGAGTATTCAGAACTTCTTCTATTTTTGGATCTACTTTTCCTTTAACAATAAGTACAACCATAGCCTCATTAAATGATGTTGTCCTAACCATTATATGCCTCAATATTCCTTTATGAGCTCTCTCATTGTATACACTTAGTTTAGCTTCATTTAGGAGTTCTTTAATCCTGAATATAATTTCATTTGAAAGTTTTGATTGAAGGATGTTTTTCTCCACTTCAAAAACTTCATGGGATCTTCTTTTAAAGAATCCCGATATTATTTTTCCTTTTTTACGTGCAAAGGGTTCGATCACTTTATTTCTATAGTTAAATGAATTTTCTGCTCCTACAGTATCTGATATTTCTACCTTATCCAGATCTACCTTCCCCACTCTGGAAAGTACATCTTCTACCATGAGTTTTTTATACTTTAACTGCTCGCTGTATTTAAGCATGGCAAAGTCACAGCCATGGTGATCTTCAAAGCTTATTTTATCCCCTTCTGCTCTATCTATACCGGGTGTTATTATCCTCTTTATAAGAGCTCTTCCGTATGTTTTTTTCAATGAAATTATTTCCACCTCTAAAACATCTCCAGGAACAGACATCGGTACAAAAATAGCCATGTCACCATAATATCCTAAACCTTCACCTCCGAAAACTATCTTATCTATTTTAATCTCTACTACATTTCCTTTTTTCAATTTTTACCTCTTTTCATAACAATTTATAATTAAACTACTACTTACTTATAATACATCTTAAATTAATTGAAGTCAAGTTTCAAGACTATTTATTTTGTTTTGAAACACTTTTCTTTATTTTAACATAGTTGATAGATTTAGAAACTTCCATTCCTATCTCCTCCTCAGCACGTTTTTTCATTGTATTTAAGTCCATTTTTTCTGTCAATTTTATTTTTTCTCTAGTGATTTCCTTTTGAAGGTTTAAATTATAGGTTTTCTGCACCTTAATTTCCTTACTCACTCTGACTGCCTCTATTGTATAGTGCAGGCGTAACCCTTCCATAAAAATTAAAAAAATTATCGGTAATAAGATCATTAATATTTTATTTCTTTTTTTCATAACTTTTCTACTACTCTCAATTTAGACGAATGTGCTCTATTGTTAAATTCCAGCTCATCTGTATTAGGAATAATAGGTTTTCTTGTTATACGTTTCACCGTAGCTTTATGGTTGCACTGGCAAACCAACAGATGCGATGGACAGATGCAATCTGTGGATAACTCTCTGAATTTTTGTTTTACTATCCTGTCTTCCAATGAATGAAAGGTAATTATAGCTAATCTGCCTCCCGGCTTCAACAGGTTTACCGCTTTGTCAATTACATTTTTAAGCACATCCAATTCCTTGTTAACCTCTATTCTTATGGCTTGGAAGGTTTTTTTAGCCGGATGTTTCTTAGGATGTCCTTTGATAGCTTTTTTGATTACCGCTACCAAATCTCCGGTAGTCTCTATAGCTTTTTCCTCTCTGTTGTACACTATATATTTAGCTATCTTTCTGGCGTATCTTTCCTCACCGTACTCATATATGATTCTCGAGATCTCCTCTTCCTCATAGTTATTTATTACTTCGTAGGCTGAAATAGGCATATTTTTATCCATTCTCATGTCTAAACGAGTATTATATTTATATGAAAATCCTCTTTCTGGATCATCCAGCTGTTTGGAAGAAACTCCTATATCCATCATTATCCCATCTACTTTATCGTATCCTGCCATATATACTACACTGTCCATCTCGCAAAAATTGGATTTAAATATTTTCACCTTATCTCCATATTTTTCCAATCTTTTCCCTGCAAAATCAATGGCATTTTGATCCTGGTCTATAGAGATCAACACCCCTTTTTCCGAAAGTCTTTTTACTATTCCTTCTGAATGACCTCCTCCACCCAGGGTACCATCTACATATACCCCGTCTGCATTAGTAACTAAGTTATCTAAAGTCTCCTCATATAACACCGGTATATGGTATTCACATTCTATCTCTTTATGCATCTTTCCTCCTACTATAACGGGTAAGCACAAGACATTACCCTTACATTTTTTATTTTATTTTGTTTTTTCTATTTTTAAAGATAAGGAGTCTGCCCGCCTTTGGCGGGCAGACTCCACTAATTTTTTCACTCCGTACGGGTAATTCATGAATTACCCCTAATTAAGATATCATACTTAATATTCTAAAAATTAAATACTTTGCAAG
>JAUXGP010000023.1 GCA_030621995.1 Psychrilyobacter sp. | reverse complement strand
TAGCGAGGGTAGGGATTACCACAGGGGTTATTTTACTCTATACTGCTCCTATTTTTACCATGTTATTTGCCAGAATATTTAATGGAGTTAAACTAAGTAAACAAAATATTATTTCTATAATTTTATGTTTTACAGGATGTTTTTTTATAGTTACCAATGGTTCCATAGACCATTTTAATGGAGATATTGTAGGAGTTACCCTAGGTATATTAGCCGCTATGTCCTATGGGATTTTACCTATCTTCAATAAAAATCTTCCTGAAGAAATAGATCCGTATACCCTTATGTTTTATAGTTTTTTAGCTGGTGTTTTGGTAATAGTGCCTCAAATAAATCCACAAGAAAGTCTAAAAAACTTATTTCAAGATAAATCAATGATACTTTTAGGAATAGGATTTGCTTTTTTTCCAACGATTTTATCACATTTATTTTTTATAAAGGCGATTAAATATTTAGACCCTGTAAGGGTGAGTATAATAGCTAACTTTGAGGTAATAGTAGCTAGTTGTGTGGGTTTTTTCATATATGGAGAAGAGCTGGGGATTATTAAGATGATAGGAATCATTTTTATCATAGCAGCTTCTACACTACCAAGTATAAGAAAAAGATCAATGATTGTATAAAATTGAACATTTAAAAGTTATTTTGTATTATTTTGCGACCAAATGGTTGACATTTTGTTGAAAATAAATTAAACTTATAATGGAAACAAAATGAAACGTTTCCAAAAACTTTGAAAAGGGGGAAGAAAGATGAAAAGAATTTTTTTTGGAATAATAATTTTTATTTTATCATTTGGAATGATGGCGTGCGGGGAAAAGCAAGAAAATACGGAAAAATCTAAAGAAGTAGAAAATAAAACTGCTAAATCCAATGAGATTGTACCAGAAGAAGGGGCAACATTAAAAGTATGGGAATCTAAAGGTCCTGAAGGAGAATTTGTTAAATTCGCAGCAAAAAAATATGAAGAAAAATATGGAGTATCTGTTGTTTTTGAAACAAATGATATGGCAACTATTAAAGATAAGGTAGTTCAAGATGGACCAGCAGGAACAGCAGCTGACGTTTTTGTTGCACCTCATGATCAAATTGGAAATTTAGTTCAATCTGGACTTATTATGGAAAATTTAGTGTCAGCAGACAGAGTAAAAAGTGACTTTTTACCGGCGGCAAGCGTTGCTGTAACAAATGGAGGAAAGGTATATGGATTCCCGATAGCAATTGAAACTTATGCATTATATTACAATAAAGACATCTTGCCAGAAGCTCCCAAGACATTTGAAGATTTAATTAAATTTGGAGAAAAATTTACAGATAAATCTAAAAATCAATTTGGAATTTTCTGGGAATTATCAAACTTTTACTATGCTCATATGTTTATGGCTATGGACGGAGGATATGTATTCGGGAAAAGTGGAACCGATGCAAATGACATAGGGCTGGATAATGCAGGAGCTGTAAGTGGGATAAATCAAATGTTATCATTAAAATCTATTTCAGTTGATAATGCAGGAGATGTAAGTTATGACGCGATGATGGGACTATTTGCAGAAGGAAAAGTAGCGACTATTATAAATGGTCCATGGGCAGTAGACGGAGTTAAGAAAACAGGAGTTAATTTTGGAATTGCACCTCTTCCTACTTTTAACGGTAAACATCCTGCATCATTTTCAGGAATCAGAACGTTCTTAGTAAACTCTTATAGTAAGTATCCAAAGGCAGCACAATTGTTCGCTGAATTTGCAACTTCTGATGAAATGTTATTGGAAAGGTTTAAAATAACTAATCAATTACCACCAGTTAAAAGTTTGATAAATGCAACTGAAATTACTAGCAATGAATATGTTAAAGCTTTCTTAGAACAGGCACAGCATGCAGTGCCTATGCCTTCAATTCCTGAGATGGGATTAACTTGGGAGCCAGTAGGAGCAGCAGTTACAGATATTTGGAATGGGAAGCTAACAACAGAAGAAGGATTAAAAAATATGACTCAAATTATAAAAGAGCAAATTGAGATCAGAAAATAATTTATAAATTTAATGAGCATCTGTCTTAATAGGTGCTCAAATAATATTCAGAAAAGAGGTTTGGGAATGAATAGGGAAAGAAAAACAATGCTGCTATCGTGTCTCTTTATGGGGATGGGACAGCTATATAATAGATATTTTCTTAAGGGGATACTTTTATTTATAATTGAATTGATATATCTTATAAAGATGCCGAGGATGATAAAGGGAATTTGGGGGATTATAACCCTTGGAGAAACTAGGCAACGGATGAATGGGTTTGAAGTTATACAGGGGGATCACTCGATTTTTTTACTGATTGAGGGAGTTGTAGTGATTATAATGCTATGTATTTTAGCAGGCTTATATATATGGAATATCAAAGATGCTAAAAGAATAGGAAATGAAATGGCTAATGGACAGTCCTATATGACAACAAAAGAATATCTAACTAATATGTATGATCGTAGTTTTGTATCTATAATGTTAACTCCGGCAGCATTGGGTGTGCTGTTCTTTATCTTGTTACCAATAATGGTAACAGTATTGGTAGCGTTTACAAACTATTCTGCACCAGATCATATCCCGCCTAGAAATTTAGTGGACTGGGTTGGGTTCCAAAACTTTATAAATATTTTTAAATTAAAAATTTGGAGTAAAACATTTATAAAAATTGGAAGTTGGACAGTTATATGGGCTATTTTATCGACGCTATTAAATTATTCATGCGGGCTTATCATGGCTCTTATGATGAACAGGAAAAATATTAAATTTAAAGGGTTTTGGAGGACTATGTTTATCCTGCCTTATGCTGTACCGGCATTTATCTCTCTATTAGTATTTAGATTATTATTTAGTGGAATTGGTCCTGTTAATAATTTTATCGTCAGCGTTGGATTTGATAGGATACCTTTTTTTACCGATCCACTGCTTGCTAAGGTTAGTTTAATACTGATTAACACGTGGCTTGGAGCACCATATTTTATGGTCTTACTTTCAGGGTCTCTGACAAATATTTCAAGTTCAATCTATGAAGCTGCAGAGATTGATGGAGCCTCTAAATGGGTTCAATTTTGGAAGATAACTTTACCATTATTATTATTTCAAACAGCACCGGTATTAATCTTAACTTTTGCATATAATTTTAATAATTTTGGAGCAATATACTTATTAACAAATGGAGACCCTACAAATTCGGCTCTCAGATATGCAGGAGAAACAGATATTTTAATAACTTGGATATTTAAACTAACCAATGATCAAAGTCAATTTTATATGGCTGCAGTTATATCGATAATTTTATTTGTTTTTATAGCATCATTTTCAACATATCAATTTATTAAAAGTAAATCATTTACAGAGGAGGATATGATGTAATGAGTAAAACAAAAATTATAGATAAGATTTTAGATGGGTTAACATATCTCGGTTTAATATTAATAACACTCAGTGTACTTCTTCCTCTATCGTGGATAGTGTTGTCTTCCATGCAGGTTGGAAACAGTTTATATAGCTCCAGCTTTTTTCCGAAGTCATTGACTTTGGATCATTACAGAACTTTGTTCAGAGAAACAGATTTTCCAATCTGGTATATGAATACATTGAAGATCGCAACACTTAATATGATTTTAGGAGTTATTATTACAACTCTTACAGCTTATACATTTTCCAGGTATAAATTCAGGGGAAGGAAACAAGCTATGATAGCAATGCTGGTATTACAGATGTTCCCATCTTTTTTAGCTATGACAGCTATCTATATTTTAATTACCAAGATGGGTCTTATGGATACACATGCCGGACTTTTAATGGTATATATTGCCGGACAAATTCCATATAATTCATGGTTAGTAAAAGGATATTTTGACGGGATACCTAAAAGTTTGGATGAATCAGCCAGGGTGGACGGAGCAGGACATTTAACTATATTTCTAAAAATAATTCTGCCAATCACTAAACCAATAGTTGTGTTTATTGCTCTGACAAATTTTATAGGGCCATGGTTTGATTTTATCTTTCCCAAACTATTGCTTAGAAGTGCAGAGAAGAAAACTCTTGCAGTTGGAATTTTTGAATGGATTTCGACGAGAGCAAATGATAACTTCACACAATTTGCAGCAGCTTCAATATTGATTGCTGTACCTATCGCTCTTTTATTTATGTATCTACAAAAGCATATCGTAGCAGGATTAGCTGCAGGAGCAACCAAGGGGTAGAAAAAACTTCTAGATTACTGATATCAGTAATTTAGAAGTTTTTTTATTATTAATTTTTTTATACTATGTTATAATAAAGATTATAGAAGAGGTGAAAAATTGATGAAAAAAGACATGAAAAAATATAAAAAAGTATATATAGAAATAACCAACAGGTGTAACTTAAAGTGTAGTTTTTGCCCCCTGGGAAGCAGGACTCCTAAGGTGATGACAAAAGATGAATTTGAGCATATATTGGGGGAGATAAAGCCATACAGTGACTATATCTACCTCCATATAAAGGGGGAACCTCTGTCCCATCCCGAGATAGCTGATTTTTTGAAGATCGCTGGAGAAAAGGAAATAAAAGTAAATATAACTACCAATGGTACCCTGATAGGCAGGGCTGGGGAAAAGATAATAGAGGAGGAGTCTTTGAGACAGATCAATTTTTCCCTCCATTCATTTGACGGAAATGTAGAAAAGATAGATTCAGATGACTATCTGAAAAACATATTGGATTTTACTGAAAAATTACTGTTACTGGGAAATACCTATATCTCTTTGAGATTATGGAATTTTCACAGGGGAAATAAAAATGAAAGACAGATGGAAGGAAACAGGAAAATACTGAATAAGGTAGAAAAATATTTTGATTTAGATTATCGGATCGAGGATAAGCTGGTTCCAGGTCGGGGGTTGAAAATAAAGGATAGATTATATCTCAATACAGATCTGGAATTTAAATGGCCGGAATTGTGTGATACCTATGAAAATGAAGATGGATTTTGTTATGGATTACGGACTCAGATAGGGATCTTGGTAGACGGAACGGTAATTCCATGCTGCCTGGATGGTGAAGGGATAATAGACCTGGGGAATATCTTCGAAAGGCCATTTAAAGAGATAATAGAGGGAACGAGAGCTGTTGCTATCTATGATGGATTCAGCAATAAAAAAGCCGTAGAGGAACTGTGTAAAAAATGTACTTTTAAGGAAAAGTTTTAAATTTTTGCCAAAGGGGAGGAAACTCTATGTATGAAAAACTGAAAAAAATAATAGATGAAAGTAATAATATTGTATTCTTTGGAGGAGCCGGGGTTTCTACAGAAAGCGGGATTCCTGATTTTAGGAGTGCCACAGGTTTATATTCCCATAGCCCTGAATACCTGGTCAGCAGAACATATTTTGATAAAAACAAAGAAGGGTTCTTTAAATTTTATAAGGAACATCTGGTGTATCAGGGTGTTAAACCAAATGATGCTCATAAAGCCTTGGCATATTTAGAAAAGATAGGTAAATTAAAGGCAGTTGTTACTCAGAATATAGATGGTTTACATCAAATGGCAGGAAGTGAAAATGTTTTAGAACTTCATGGCAGTATTCATAGAAACCATTGTATGGATTGCGGGACCTTCTATACTTTAGATGAAATTATGGATAGAAAAGGAATTCCTCATTGCAGCAAATGCAACGGTATTATAAAACCCGATGTTACGTTATATGAAGAAATTCCAGATATGAATAACTATGATAGAGCTATGCATTATATTGCCAATGCAGATGTTTTAATAGTAGGAGGAACCTCTCTGGTAGTTCAGCCTGCTGCCTCATTAGTAGATCTTTACAGGGGAAATAAACTGGTTTTGATAAACAAAGATTCCACAAGCTATGATAATAGAGCAGACCTGGTTATTTCAGATAAAATAGGAAAAATTTTAAAGGCAGTTAGAGATTAAAATTTAGTCACAGACAAACACTGAGAGGAAAAGAAAGGTGCACAGAAAAAACTCTGTGATAATTTTAAACTTAGTGAATCTCTGTGTAAAAAAATGGAGGAAAAATATGTACGATTTACAGGAATGTGTAGAAAAATTAAATGATTATTTAGAGGAGTTGTTACCCGGGATAGATGGGGAGCTGGATATCGATATGAGTGAGGAAAAAGACAACTATTATTGGAATTTTGATTATGATAAAAGAAGTTATATGCTTACTTGTAATAAGGAAACGGGAACTATTCTGGGTGAGAGCTGGAGAGAGGGAACCAAGGCACAATATAAAAGACATTAGAAATAATGAAGAAGTTTGTCAGGGAAGAAGATCACATCTGAATTTGGAATACAAAAAATTAGTTGTAATTTTTTGGTATTCTGATACAATGAAGTATAAATAAATATTGCAGGAGCTTTTGCTGAGAGGAGATGTTATAGTCTCGACTGTTAACCTGATCTAGATAATGCTAGCGTAGGATGAATTTTTATAGGGTATGAATAATATATTTATATTTAATAAGGCTTCCTTCGGGAGGTCTTTTTTTTTAGATAATTGAGGAAGATTAGAAAGAAGATGGTCACGAATTAGAATAAATATTATAAACAAAAGGAGGAAGGAAATGGCATTGGCAAACATGGATATTCAAATACTACCTACGATAGAGGGAGGAGAAAAGGAAAAATATACCGTGATAGACAGGGTGATAGAGCACATCATAGGAACAGGGTTAAAATATGAGGTAGGAGGACTGGGAACAACTATAGAAGGAGAGTTCAAAGATCTTTTGAGTATATTGGAAAAAGCTCAAGAAATTTGTTTCAATGAGGGAGCTGAAAGGGTAACAACTATAGCAAAATTTGATCATAAAAAAGAAGGGATAACCATAGATGAAAAAGTCGGTAAATACAGAAAAAAATAATTTATTTTTAATAAGTTTATTGGTATTAATAGCGGGATGTGAGGTGATGATCAGAACTTTGGATATACCCGGGTATATCCTGCCAGCTCCCACAAGGGTAATTAAAGCACTGTACAGCCAAAAAGAAATTTTATTGCATCATTCTTTGGTAACTCTGTTTGAAGCTCTGACAGGATTTATCCTGTCGATAATTTTTGCTCTGATTATAGGAGGACTTGTATATCCATTTGAAAAGGTAAAAAAATTATTATATCCATACCTATTGATCACTCAAACGATTCCGCTGATAGCCATAGCACCTGTCATATTGATTTGGTTTGGATTCGGGATCCTGCCTAAGATAATAATAGTGATATTAATTTGTACATTTCCCATGCTTCTCAGTTTTTTAGGGGGATTGGAGGAGGTAGACAGGGAAATATTGGATCTGTTCCAGGTTATGGGAGCCGATAAAAAATACATATTTTTTAAAGTTATCCTGCCTTCGAGTCTGCCTAGTTTTTTTTCAGGAGTAAAAATAGCCGCGACTTATTCTATCATGGGAGCAGTAATAGGAGAGTGGTTAGGAGCTAAAAGTGGACTGGGAATATATATGACCAGGGCTATCAGTTCATTTAAAACAGACTATCTTTTTGCCGCTATAATAGTGGTAGTTATCCTCAGTCTGGCAATTTTTAAGGGGATAGAATATATAGAAAAAGCAGCTATGCCTTGGAGGAGAGAGAAGTAAAAAATCAGGATTGTAAAATTCTAAAGAAAATAGGGGGGAAAGAATGAGAAAAAGAGTGATAAGTTTATTGTTAATTTTAAATGTCGTGAGTGTATTTGCACTAGAAAAGATAGATATAGTTTTGGACTGGACACCTAATACAAATCATACGGGGATATATGCAGCGAAAGAGATGGGGTATTTTAAAGATGAGGGGATAGAGGTGGATATATTACAGCCGGCCAACGGGACTTCTACTCAATTAATAGCTACAGGAAGAGCTCATTTTGGTGTAACCTACCAGGAGGCTGTAACTTTTGCCAGACTGGAGGGCTTGCCAGTAGTTTCATTGGGAGCAATAATCCAGCACAATACATCTGGTTTTGCTTCACTGAAGGAAAAAGGAATAGAAAGTCCGTCTGATTTTAAGGGTAAAAACTATGGCGGGTGGGGATCACCGGTAGAGGAAGCTACTTTGAAGGAGCTGATAGAACAAGATGGGGGAAAGGTAGGAGATATAAATATCCTTACAACCGGGTCTATGGACTTTTTCAAATCCAGTATGAATGGTGTAGATTTTGCCTGGGTATTTGAAGGATGGACAAATATAGAGGCTAAACTTCAGGGAAAAGAACTGAACTATATCAGGCTCAGAGATTATTCAGAAGATTTGGATTACTATACTCCGGTATTTGCAAGTAGTGAAAAACTTGTAAAAACAAACCCGAAACTAGTAAAGAAAGTAATGAAAGCTGTAAAAAAAGGGTATGAATATAGTATAGAAAACCCGGAAAAAGCCGGAGAAATACTTTTGAAAGAGGTTCCGGAATTAGACAGGAATTTAGTTATGGAGAGTCAAAAATATCTGGCTTCTAAATATACCGATGATGCTCCTTACTGGGGACGTCAAAAGCTGGAAGTATGGGAAAGATATCAAAAATGGCTCTATAAAAATAATTTGATAGACGGGACTACGGATATGAAAAAAGCTTTTACCAATGAATTTTTGGAAGATTAAAAAATAGGGAGACTTATGATATTAGAAATAGAGAAACTGTCGAAAAAGTATGGGGATATAGAGGTAATAAAGGATTTAAATTTACATATAAAAAAAGGTGAATTTATCTCCATAGTGGGGCCTTCCGGCTGTGGAAAGAGTACTCTTTTTAAGATAATTACAGGGCTTTTGACAGAATATAGCGGCAGAGTCTGGATAGAGGGAAGTACAATTAAAAATAAGGTTATTTCCTATCTGCCTCAAAAAGATCTGCTGCTGCCGTGGAAGACTCTCTATGAAAATGCCACGATCCCGCTGGAAATAAGTGGGGTAAAAAAAGAAAGATGGGAAAAAATTATAAGTCCGCTAATGGAAGAATTTGGACTTTCGGGGTTTGAAAATAAATATCCCCATGAATTGTCCGGCGGAATGAGGCAGAGGGGTGGACTTCTCAGGAGTTTTTTAATCGACAGTGACTTGATGTTATTGGATGAACCCTTTGGAGCTTTGGATGCTATGACCAGGTCATCCATGCAGGACTGGCTTTTGGAAATTTGGAAAAAACATAATCATTCCATCTTATTTATTACCCATGATATAGAGGAAGCCATTTACCTTTCAGACAGAGTATATGTTATGTCAACCAGACCAGGCAGATTTTTAGATGAGTTGGAGATAAAAATTTCCAGGCCGAGAAAAAAAGAAGTTATCCTGTCACAAGATTTTTTAGAATATAAGGGAAGAATATTAGAGAAATTAAAATAGGGGGAAGAAGATGAAAAAAAGTATTTTATTGATTTTAATGGTATTATTAGGAGTAACGAGTTTTTCAAAGGAAAAAATAGTGGTTTATGTACCCGGTTCTATGACTTTCCTGCAGGATGAAATAGGACAGGGTTTCTATGAGAAAACAGGTGTAGAAGTAGAGATTGTAGGGATAAAAGGGATACCTGCCAGACTAAAATTAGAAAAAAGAAGACCCAAGGCTGACATAGTTTTGGGATTGTCAGAGATAAATGTAATTCAGGCTAAAAAAGAAGGTACAATAGTAAGTTATAAACCTAAAACAGCTGGCAAGATAATGAAAGAGGAGTACCTCATAGACAGCGAATGGTATTCCACTCCATTTGATTTTGGATCACTAGCTATAAATGCAAATAAAGACGGATTAAAGGAGATGCCGGTATCTTTTGAAGATTTGAAGGATATGAAGGGGCAGTTAATTGTTTTATCTCCTAATTCATTTACAGGACAGGAATTTATGATGTGGACAGTTGCAGTCTATGGCGAAGACTGGCTGAAATTTTGGGAAGAGTTGAAGCCGGCTATCAAAACAGTAGCTCCAGGATGGAGTGAAGGATGGGCAAAATTTACAACCAATGAAGCACCTCTTATGGTCGGTTATGCAACCAGTGACCTTTATTTTGATGAAAAAAGTTCATACAAAAGCTTTATTCCAAGTGAAGGCGGGTACATCTATGTACAGGGAGCTTCCATAGTGGCGAAAAAAGAGATTAAAGACGGATCGAAGCTGTTTATGGACTATATCTTAGAGGATAAATTCCAAAGAGCCATGGCAGAAAAAAACTATATGCTGCCTGTAACAGATATAAAACTAGGAGATGAATATAACAGAGTTCCAAGATCGACTAAAGTAGTGAAAGTAAAAACCAGTGACTTAGAGAAGATAGAAGAATATAAAAAAGAATTGATAAGATTACTGAAAAAATAACGACCCTCTCTCGTCCTTTGGACACTCTCCCCCTTTGAGGGGGAAAGGCTTATAATCTTACTTTGTTTCGCCCTATTGAGGGAGAAACTAGGAGGAGAGGGTTCACAAGTGAGGGAGAAAAAGATGAAAAAAGCTAGGATTTTGAATATAGGATATCTGATATTGTGGGTATTTCCTATCTATATATTTGGGAGGGATTTCTTCTACTTAGAAGACCTAAGGGGGATAATGGATGGAGAGACCCTGGGTCTCATCACCATGTCTTTTAAACAGGGAATCTTATCTTCAATTCTAGCCTTTATTGCAGCTATCCTTCCAGCATACTATGTGACTTATAGAAGGGGATTACTCAGTACTCTCATGGAGGGGACTATATTTATCCCCTTCTTTTTTCCTGTAATATCTACAGTAATAACATTTTCACTGATATTCAACCTGCCTTTATTGAAGGATTTAGGAATCCTGTACAGTCTGAAAGCTATCTTAATTGCAAATGTATTTTATAATGCTCCTATATTTGTAAAATATCTGTCTCTGGGGATGAAGAGAATACCCAATGAAGTAATAGAAGCTGGTTTAGAATGCGGGGCCAGCAAGTGGGTTATTTTTACAAAGATAAAGCTGCCGCTGATCTTACCTCAGATATTCAGAGGTTTTTTCCTGGTATTTACCTATTCATTTACCTCCTTTGGAATAGTATTATCTTTGGGTGGACTGAGGTATTCTACCCTGGAAGTAGAGATAGTAAACTCTCTCATGGGAAGTGCTGATTTTTCCAGGATGTTTGCCTTAGGGATAGTTCAATTTTTAATCTTAACTGGAGTAAATATTCTGGGTGAAAAAATTACCGGATATGAACTGGAAGAGGATGAAAAAAATGGAGAAGTATCGCTGATTACAACGATATACAGTTACCTGTTTATTCTCTTTGAATTCGGGATAGTGGGGATAAATTTAATTTTTTCCTTCTACAACTACTATGAGAAGAAATTTTCCCTGAGAGCTTTTATAGATATCCTCTCCCCTGCATTCAACAAGAAGTACCCGGTTGTGGAATCTATAATAAATTCTGGTACAATAGCTATGGTAACAGCTTTTATAGTGGTGATATTTACCTATCTGCTATTGAAGTCGACCAGTAAATTCAGCACCTATATAATATTTTCCACTTTTGGGATCTCCAGCGGGTTCTTGGGAATAACCCTGGTTTATACAAATATAATCTATGATATTCCCTATATAGCCTTACTTATAGGAGGTTTTTTCCTGACCACAGTTCCCCTGGCATATTCATTTATGTACCAGTATATAAGGAAGTTTCCAGTGGATATATTGGAAGCCAGCAGTATAGATGGAGCCAGTAAATTTCAGACGTTTCTATATATAGAGCTGCCCATGCTAAAAGAAGTACTGATGGGGACATATTTACAGATTTTTGCTGTGATCTATGCAGAATTTACCATAACCTATACTATGCAGCTGGGAAGATACCTCCCCCTTTCCTCGGTGGTAAACTATAATCTATATACCAATAAATTATTTTTAGAGAGTGCAGCCATGAGTAGTTTAAATATTATTATTATAGGAGTCTTATTTATATTGCCCTATGTGAGAAGGAAAAAGAATTAGTTTCTACATAAACAAAAAAAAATATGAAAATAAAAAATATTTATGAAAAAGC
>JAUXGP010000170.1 GCA_030621995.1 Psychrilyobacter sp. | reverse complement strand
GGATACAGTGGATAACCATATTGAGGCTGACTACGCCAAATACTTTATGGAAACAGGAATATTGAATGCTAAAGGAAATGTAAGGATAGACTATAAATAACTCTTTCCTTGTTGTCGTTTTCCCTTCGCTAAGGAAAACTATAGCTCGTTAGTTGGGCTTTGGTTTCGTTTATGAAGAGAAACCATAAAAAGGAAGAGTAAAAAAATAGAGGAGAGTATAAATTATGAATTTAATAACAGTATCCGGTCCCCCTTCATCTGGGAAGACAGCCTTAATAATAAAAACAATAGAAAATTTAAAATCCAGAGGTGTCAAAGTAGGAGTCGTAAAATTCGACTGCCTATACACCGATGATGATATCTTATATGAAAAAATCGGTGTCCCTGTAAAAAAAGGACTATCTGCATCACTTTGTCCCGATCATTATTTCGTCAGTAATATAGAGGAAGTAACTCAATGGGGGATAAAACAAGGATTAGACCTGCTCATCACAGAGAGTGCCGGATTATGCAACAGATGTTCTCCCTATATACAGGATGTAAAAGCTATCTGTGTTATCGATAATTTAAGCGGAATCAACACTCCTAAAAAAATCGGACCTATGCTTAAAACTGCAGATATAGTTGTAATTACAAAGGGTGATATAGTATCCCAGGCCGAAAGAGAAGTATTTATGTCCAGAGTGACATCTGTAAACCCCAGGGCTACTACGATGCATGTCAACGGATTGACCGGTCAAGGTGCATACGAATTTTCTACCCTTATCTACAGTAAAGATGAGGAGATAAAAACTTTAAAAGGTAAGAAATTACGATTCTCTATGCCTTCTGCTCTATGCTCTTATTGTTTAGGAGAAACCAGGATCGGCGAAGAACATCAGATGGGAAATGTCAGAAAAATAAATTTGGAGGATAAGGATGATAAATAAAAATATAGTAGATAGAAAAACTGTTACAGAATTAATTAATTTATACCCCTTCATCGAAGATTTTTTGACAGATCATCTCATAGATCTAGATGATGCTAAAGATACTACACTTATTGCTCATCTGAACCTTTTAGATCCGGAAACCTTAGAAGAAAAAGCTATCATTCCGGATGAGCTCATCGATTCCTTTATCGTATATACCAACCAAATGATTGATTTTTTAGGAGTTGAAGAGGATAAAGGGGTTCAAAATATCACTTTAAAACCCGGGTTCAACAAATATAAGGAAACCGAGACTTTTGAAGAATTAACTATAAATAAAGGTGAGATAATCGCCATCGTCGGCCCCACAGGAAGCGGGAAAAGCAGATTGTTAGCCGATATAGAATGGGGAGCTAATGCCGATACTCCTACAAACAGAATCGTTCTTATCGATGGTAAAGCTATGGATATCGAAAGCAGATTTTCCAGCAACAACAAGTTAGTGGCACAACTGTCACAAAATATGAACTTTGTCATGGACCTCAGTGTGGAGGAATTTATCGAGCTGCATGCCAAAAGCAGGATGGTGGAAAATGAAAGGGAGATCATAGAAAAAATATTTAACAAAGCCAATGAACTGGCCGGGGAAAAATTCGCCTTGGATACACCGATTACCAGCCTTAGTGGTGGGCAGTCCAGAGCTCTTATGATTGCTGATGTTGCTATTTTGAGTAAATCACCCATTGTACTTATAGATGAGATAGAAAATGCCGGGATCGACAGAAAGAAAGCACTGGATCTACTGGTAGGAGAGGAAAAGATAGTTCTTATGGCTACCCATGATCCTATCCTGGCACTTATGGGAGACAAAAGAATCATCATCAGCAATGGCGGAATCGCCAAGGTAATGGAAATCACAGTTGAAGAGAAAGCTATCTTGCATAAATTAGAATCTCTGGATGAAGTTATCCAGGGGATGAGAACTAAACTTAGATATGGCCAAGAATTGGAAGCAAATTTTGAAATAATAAAAAATTAGGAGGATTAAAATATGCACGATGGATGTAATGGGAGTTTTGAAGATGGAAAGCAGGTAGTTGATAAGGTAAGAATGATGGGGTTCAGTATGCAGTCTATGCCGATCCCAGCTGTTTTTAAATGTCACGAATGCAATGAAGAGATCACAATGGTAACTATGGAATATACTTGTCCTCACTGTGGGATGGTATATGGAGTGACTCCTTGCCACGCCTTTGATATCAATAATATTATGGCAGCAGGAAAAAATTATTGAGTCTTTCCATAGACTGATTATATACTAAAGATGGAGGAGTATTGCTTCCATCTTTTTTATTATTTTATTTTTGTAACAAACTTCAATGATTCATGATATTATTTAAACTGCGTTTGTGATTTACTTATCTAGCTACAACTAAAAAGTTATCCGACTCGAATATTTAAGATGGAGGATTACCATGACACTCAGAAAAATAGAAGTATTTCTTTTGGTTGCTACCAAACTTAATATGACCAAAGTTTCCAAAGAATATTTTGTTAGCCAACCGGCTATAAGTCAGATGATTAAAGAGATCGAGAATGAATTTGAAGTAAAACTTTTTAATAGAATAGGTAAAAAACTTCACCTAACTAATGAGGGGAAGATATTAAAGGAATATTCAAAAAAAATGTTAAACTTACACAGCAACTTAAAAGATGATCTAAGTGATTTTAAAAATCTTTCAAAGGGAGAACTCAAAATCGGAGCCAGTACTACTTTTGGGATCTACCTTCTTCCATCTATCGTAAATCGTTTCTCTACTCTCTATCCCGATATAAATGTTTTGGTGACTATTGAAAATACTGAACATATTTGCAGATTAGTTGCTAATGATGAACTGGATTTTGCTTTTATCGAAGCTGATTCCACAGAAAGCGATCTTGTCTCCACTAAAATTTCAGATGATGAATTAGTGTTCATCTCATCACCTGACCACCCTTGGTCAAAATTGGATCTGTTGAAAAAATCTGACATTCAAAATGAAAAATTCATACTGAGAGAGATTGGCAGTGGCACCAGATCCGTTTTTGAAAATGTTATGAAAAAGAAAAAAATTAAATATAAGATAGACTTTACTTTTGGAAACACAGAAGCCATCAAACAATTGGTTATGAACAATGTAGGGGTAGGATGTATCTCTCATTTAGCCTGTAAAAACGAAGTTGCCGACGGAAAAATAAAGACACATAGTATAGCCAACATCAATCTAAAAAGGTCATTTAACCTTATCCATCACAAGGATAAATATATATCCAAATTAATAAAAAAATTCATATCTCAAGTGGATATGACCTATTAAAAAAACACCCACAATTAGTACACCCCCTCTTAAGCGGGCACAAAAAAGCTGCGTATATTTAATTGTCCACTTGGCAGGATCTAGACTAGCTTTTTTTATTTATGTAATGAAGGAGTAAATCATCCGTCTGTTTGAGTCTGCGAGAAAGATCTCTGGCTATATTGAGAATTAATAAACAAAAAAGATCTTTATCGGTATTATAGAAGTCTAAAAATGAACTTTTAGGGATCACAGCTAACTCTACATCTCCTACAGCCAGGGCAGACAGTGTATGCGGCTGTATTCCTATTACAGATTCTTCACCTATACAGTTTCCCTCTGTAAATTCAAAAAGTTGATAATTGGTGTAGTTTATATCTTCAATCAGTCTTATCTTTCCCCTGAGTATTATATAGATATAAGTGGGGGCTTCACCCTGTTTAAAGATAAACTCTTTATCTTTATATGTTACTTTTTTCAATATCTTGAAGATTTTATAGAGTTGGGTATCGTTAAGACCTCCAAAGATAGAGATCTTGGCAAGTACATTAATAATTTTATCCATTTCAAAGAGAGGCATTAATTCCTTCATAATCGGCTCCTTTTTATCAGCTGCTATGATTTCTAAATCAGATAATTTTTTACGGGACTAAAACTATATATACAGGGAGAAATATGAAAATCCTTTTATTTTCTAATGATATTTAGCTTAAAGAAAATGAAGGACTTCCAGAAATAACAGCGAATACATTGTTAGACATTATAAAATTTAAAAATAAATTATTAAGGATGGGATAATTATGAGTTTCGAAAAATTAGAAGAATTAATGACACCAGAAGATTTCCAGGAATATGAAAAACTTTACGCAATGAAAGAAGATGTGTACTCTCCACAATGGCATACTATTCAAGATATGATGCAGAGAATCTTAGCAAAATACGGATTGGATACCCCTGAGGATCCTTATGGAACAAAAGATGACGAAGAAGATCTTTAAAAAGAAGGTTAAAAGGTTAGATAGGAGTTGAAAATATAAATTATCTCGGACAAATGTTAAGAACCTGCCTTTAGTATATCGATTATTTTCAGCCATAACAAAAACCTCCCTGATTAATAGAGTAAGCTCTATTAATCAGGGAGGTTTTTGTTAT
>JAUXGP010000253.1 GCA_030621995.1 Psychrilyobacter sp. | reverse complement strand
TATACCAGAACCAGTCTAAATCTTTTTTATCGCTTTTAAAATAAGCTTTACGAGCTAATTTCTCAAATTTATCCATAAGTTCTTTACCACAATACTCCTTACCATCTATGTCAAAACATTTATAGGTTCCATCAGAGTTCATAGGAATACACCCGTGAAACATCAACTGGTTATTATATTTTAAATATATATTTCCATTGGAGAAGAAAAAATGGGCATGTTTTTGCAGTTTATCACTCTTTTTAAAATATTTAGCTATTTTTTTTATGACCTCCTCCTCCCTTTCCGTCAGTTTATAAGGGTCTTTCGGATCTATTGTCGGGAAATTATTACTGGTTAACTTATATTCCTTGCCATCCAATCTAATTGTCCCTTTGGTCTGATCTATCTTATCTAAAAGCATCCTCTTTTCCATATGAAATTCCGGCCTTTTTTTGATAACCTCAGCTTCTAATTTAAATTGAATAATAGCTATAGCCTTGTGCATCTGCCCTCTTACATACTGTTCCTTGTCATTAAATAATTCATCACTGTTGGCTATGGGTAAAAATTCTTTACACGGGTCTCCGCCATAAGTTTCCATAGCAAACCTGCCCAGGGGCAGTAAGTTTATCCCGTAGCCCTCCTCCAAAGTTTTTAAATTGCTGTACCGGAGAGAGATACGAAGTACATTGGCTACACATGCAAAGTGTCCTTTAGATGCTCCTACCCATAATATATCGTGATTCCCCCACTGAATATCACAGTCGTGATGTCCTATGAGGTTATCCATAATCTTATGCGGGTCTGCCCCCCTGTCATATATATCCCCTAAAATATGCAGTTTATCCACCGACAGCTGCTGGATCAAATTAACAGATTTTATAATAAAATCATCTGCTATTCCCAGCTCTATTACTGTAGATATGATCTGTGAATAATATTCTTCCTTATTGAAGTCCTTGCTGTTCAATGTTAAAAACTCCTCCAATATATATGCATATTCACTTGGCAATGTCTTCCTTACTTTGGATCTTGTATATTTAGACGACACTAATTTAAACAGGGATAAGATCCTCTTTATAGACACCCTGTACCAATGAGCTTTCTCATATTCATTCAATTCCAATCTTTCCAATATTTTTTCCGGATAAAATATTAATTTAGAAAAATTATGTTTTTCTTCCAATGAAAGTATGTCTCCAAAAAGTTCATCTATCTTTATTTTTAAACTGCCAGAGGCTGTTTTCACCAGATGCCTGAATGCATAGTATTCCCCATGAAGATCTGTAAGATAATGTTCTGTCCCCTTGGGAAGATTCAGTATAGCTTCCAGGTTTATAATTTCACTTGTGACTTCACCTATATTTTTATATCTATTGGATAATAACTCATAGTACTTTCTTTCCATTCTCCACCTGCCCTAATTATTATTTATGTGCACTAATTCTCTTTAAGCATAGTTTACCCACTTTATATGCAAAATGCAACTTAAATAAAAGCCATTGACAAATCTGTAAAAATGTATTAAAGTTTAGGTGTGCATATGCACAAAAATGGAGGGGATTATGAGAGGCAAAAAAAAAAGGTGTTGTCGATTTTTAGAAAACGAAATTGTATATAAGCCGACAGGTATTACTATGAAAGAGATTACTATAAATAATATTGAGGCCGATGAATTTGAAGCCATAAGAATTTGTGACTATGAGGGATTGAGTCAAATTGAAGCCAGTGTATTGATGAATATTTCCCGTGGAACCATTCAAAGACTATTGAATTCTGGAAGAAAAAAAATTGTCGACAGTTTTTTAAATGAAAAAGCTATAGTTATAAAAAATAAACATTAACTATTAAACCAAAATATAAGGAGGAACAAATTATGGAATTAAGAATTGCATTTCCTACAAATGACAGGTTAAACGTTGAGGAACATTTCGGACACTGTACAGAGTTTAGAGTATTGAATACAAAGGGAGGAGAAGTAGTCTCGGAAGAATTCATCACTCCGCCGCCTCATGCACCTGGTGTATTACCAAAATTTTTAGGTGAACATAAGATTACTACTATCATTACAGGAGGAATGGGAGCTATGGCTATCAACCTATTCAAAACACAAAATATAGATGTTATCTTAGGAGCCACTGGAAGTATCACAGAAAATTTAAATACATTTTTAGAAGGGCAGCTGGCATCTACCGGATCTGCCTGTACTCATGATCATGGTGACCATGATTGTAATCAATAAAAATAATATTAATTATAGGTAAGCCGAATTTATTTCGGCTTACCTTAAAAATATAAATTTTGATAAACAAATATTTCTGCAGTCTAAATTATTTTGAAAAATATAAGGAGGTTATTTTTATGAATGGTAATGGAAAAGGTCCAATGGACAGAGGACAAGGGATGGGAAGAAAATTAGGTTATTGCTACGGCTATAAAAATACCAATTTTGAAAATAAAGAAAGTGTTTTATCTTTAGGAAAAAAATTTGTACAGGGATTCAGACAAGATGTTGAATATACTGAAAAAGAACTGCTTAATTTAAAAAAAATCAGTCTGCAAGGAGAATTACAAATAATAGAAGAAAAATTAAAAAATCTTTAAATAAAATCAGGAGGAATAATATGAAAATATCAATATGTTCAAAAAAAGAAGGATTGGATAGTTTAGTCGATGAAAGATTTGGGAGGTCAGAAAACTTTACTATTATAGACCTGGATACAATGGCTATTGAAACCATTGAAAATACAGCTAAAAATCAAGCCAGTGGTGCAGGGGGAGAAGCAGTAAAATTACTTTCAAAACATAATGTAGACATAGCTGTCGTTCCTCATTTGGGACCTAAGGCTGAAACAGCTATGGAAGCTTTTGAAATAAAAACTGTTTCTCAAGAGGATTACAAAAGTGTAGGAGAAGTTTTAGAGGCATATAAAGCCGGTAAATTAAAAGAAATAACAAAAAAGAAAGGACTGACTAGATTATGAAAATAGCTGTTTTAAGCGGAAAAGGAGGGACAGGTAAAACTACTGTCACCTCTAATTTCGCTGTTAATATAAAAAATTCTATAAGTGTGGATTCCGATGTGGAGGAGCCGAATTTACATATTTTTATGGATATGAAAAATCCAGCCTCTGAACCTGTATATACACTGTATCC
>JAUXGP010000022.1 GCA_030621995.1 Psychrilyobacter sp. | reverse complement strand
TCCTGTAGCTTCCCTAACAGATCCAGGGTAGTTTGCTACTTCATGAGTTATAACAATCTGTCCCCCTGTCTTACTCTTTTCCAATACCAATGTTGATAACTTTGATCTTCCTGCATACAGAGCTGCAGATAATCCTGCCGGCCCTCCACCTATTATTATAAGGTCGTATATCTTTGACATCCTAGCCTCCTGTTCATTCTATTTCATTTTGTTCATTCTATTCCATTTTTAATATTATATCAATAGTTTTTTTAATTTATTTGTTCTATTTCTATTTGTTCTGTTTTTACTAGTTCTTCTTTGTTCCAATTTTTCTCAGCTTTTAAAGATTTCATCAATGAAATCATTGCAAAGATCATTATAAATACAAACGGGAAGGCGGCGACCAGAGAGATTGTCTGCAACATCTTAAGTCCGTTGGCACTTGCTAACATTAGAGCCAATGCTAATCCAGATTGAACAGCACCCCAAAGAAGCTTCTTTTTAACACTAGGATTTAAATCTCCTTTAGAACTTAGCATTCCAAGTACGAATGTAGCAGCATCTGCCGAAGTAATAAAGAAAGTACAAAGTAAAATTACTGCGATTATCGATACAACCATTCCCATAGGATATTTACTTAACACTACAAATAATGCTGTAGGAGTTGATGCTATGGCTTCTTTTGCAAGATCCACCCCTTGTGCTAATCCCATACTTCCAAATACTGAAAACCAGATAAATGAAGCTAGGGTAGGAGCTAATAATACACCTGTAATAAATTCTCTTATAGTTCTTCCTTTAGATATTCTAGCTATAAAACTTCCTACAAATGGAGCCCATGCTATCCACCAAGCCCAGTAGAACACTGTCCAGTCTCCATACCAAGAGTCGTTTGTAAAAGTTCCCATCTCAAAACTGGCAGTAACAAATCCACCCATATAGTTACCTAAAGATTCAACAAATACTTTTAATATTAATAGTGTAGGTCCTACTAAGAAACAAACAACTAACATCAAAAGGATTACTCCTACATTTAGGTTAGATATGAATTTCATTCCCTTATCTACTCCAGCCATTGCTGAAAGCATAAAGATAGCAGTTATTACACCTACGATTATAATTTGAACCATACTATTTTCCGGCACACCAAATAAATAATTCAAACCACTGTTTATCTGGTAAGTTCCAAGACCTAGAGATGTAGCTACTCCTGCAACAGTTGCAAAGATTGCAAATACATCTATCATCTTTCCAAACCATGACTTAGTAGCTTTTTCTCCCACAATTGGAATAAATACACTACTTACAAGAGCTGGTTTACCTTTTCTAAACTGCATATAAGCCATAGCTAAAGCTAATACTGAATAGTTAGCCCATGGATGAAGACCCCAATGCATAAATGAATGCTGCATAGCAAAAGCTGCAGCCTCAGGTGTTCCTCCCTCAATCCCTATAATTGGATTAACATAGAAATTCATAGGTTCAGCTGCTCCCCAGAATACTAGTCCTATACCCATTCCTGCTGAAAAAAGCATAGCAAACCATGAAACTAAAGTATATTCTGGTTTAGAATTGTCAGGACCTAATTTTATCGACCCGTATTTACTGAATGCTAAGTAAGCGCAAAATACAACAAATGATGACATGGAAATTGTATAAAGCCATCCGAAATTATTCACAAGATAACCGAAAGTTGCATTCCCTGCACTCTCAAAACTTGAAGGTAAAACTAGCCCCCATAATACAATGGCTAGAGTTAGAGCTATCGATATATAAAATGTGGCATCACTTTTTTTCATACTGCTGTCGTTTTCTATTGCTACGTCTGATTTCATAATTCCCCCCTTAAAATTAAATATATATACGTGTACGTATATATACTTAATGGGAGAGCAGACATGCTCCCCCCTATTTATTTAGAATTTAACTTCAAATACAGTTTGGTCATCAATATGTGTAGCTAGTGCATCTAATGCAACTCCTACTCTATGATATCTTAATTTCCATTGTTCCTCTTTAGAAGTATTTGGATCTCCTAGTGGATATGGAATTGAGATTGTAGGAACTATCTTATTGGCACCTACTGTTTTAGCTACTGGTACTAAGTTTGCCATTTGTACAATTGGGAAACCAGCTTTTTCTATTTCTTTTACCATCGTTGTTCCACAACGAGTACAAGTACCTCACGTAGAAGTCATGATAACGGCATCGACATTGTGTTCTCTTAGGAACGGTACCATTTCTTCAGCCATTCTAGATGCTTCTGCTTCTGTAGTTCCAGTTCCAACTGTAGTATAGAAATGTGTATCTAAACTTCCAATTTTTCCTTCAGTCTCATATGTTCTCAATGCATCTAAAGGTACACATACGTTAGGGTCTGCATCTGCTGCTGCTGGGTCATAACCTGCATGTATAGTTTTAAATACTCCACTTTCTAATCTTGGCATTTCACTTACATCATACATTCCCCATCTTGTAGCTGAAGCTGATTGAATTCTATCTGGATTTGCTACTGGTACTATTCCACCTGTAGTAACTATTGCTATTTTTGCAGTAGATAGATCTTCAACTGGTTCTGCTATGTCTACTCTCTCACTCTTTGGAATAGGTAATTCAGTTACATATTCTTCCCCGGCTAATTTCTTAAGAAGCATCTTTACTCCTCTAACTGCTGCTGGTTCCAATGTAAAGTCAATAACTTGATGTCTGATTCCTCTTACATAGAATCCTTCTTCTTCAGCTGTACCAATTTTTTCTCCAGCTAAAACTTTGTCTGCATAGGCAGCCATTTTCTTAGTGTCTTTTCTCATTGCAGCGGCACTTCTACCACCTGGGAAAATAACAACTTCTTTTTTAAACATGTTTACTCCAGGATTTTCTACATGCATAGATGAAATTACCGGTACTCCGAATTTTTCTTTAACAGCTTTACAGATTACTCCACAAGCATTTCCATATCTTCCTGCTTGGAATGATGGTCCTGCAAAGAAAATATCAAATTCTTTACCTTCTAAAAATTCTAAAATTCTTTCTACTGCTTCATCTTGATTAGATCCCATGAAGTTATCCCCGCAAATAACTGTATGAGTTACTTCTGCATTTTTTAATGCTTTATCTAGTGCAAGTGCCGGTCCAACTAATCCTTCTCTGATTTCTGGAGCATGATCGGCTTTCTCTTCCCCACCAATTCCAGCGAAAAATTGATTTATATATAAAATTGCTTTTTTCATACCTTAATCCTCCTTAAAATTCTTTCATTGTTTTTTGAGACCATCCAAGTACTTGATCTCCACAGAACATTGAGTTATTTTCTAAAATAACTGAACCATCTTCTCTTACTGAAGGTCCTAATTTCTCGTCGCCTTCCCATCCACCAGATAAACCATCTCTACCTAATGCTGCTAATTCACCGATTACTTCTTCCATTGGTGGTAAGTCCACTAATTGTGATACATTTCCACAAGAAACAATTGCATTAGCTTTTTCACTAAGTACAACTAATGGTTGTGATTGACCGTCTCTACCAGTACACTCATTGGTAATACCTACTGTTTTTACTCCTACATCTTCTAAAGCATCAAAACATGCAATAAAGTCAGCATCTGGATTTCCGTATCCTTCTTCTGCTAAGATAGCTCCATCTGCTCCAAGTGACTTAGCCATTTGAGCAACAAATATAGCCGATCTTTCTTTTTGCTCTAAAGCAACATTTAAGTTAGACATGATAACACCTAAGAAGTTAATAGATTTCCCGTGTTCTTTATATAACTCTTTGATTGTAGGACAGTTTTGCATATCATATGTTGACCATTTAGAAGAACAAGGCATAAATGATCCACTGATTATCGCTCCATCTAAGATCTCATTTGGATTCATGAAAGTCGGAACCATTCTATTTGTATCCCATCCATATAATAAATCATTGTATCCAGACTCTTCCATTTGTGATTGCGGCTGCATTACATATACAACTGCTGGAAGCTCTTTTATTTTTTCATCTCTTTTTAAAACAGGTTGTAATTCAAATTCTTCCATCTCTTCAGGTTCTAATTCTCTTACTGTGTTACCTAAATATTCAGAAAGTCTCATCGCTCCCCATCTAAGAGCTTTGTTTTTCTTTTGTTGCTCATATCTTTCAAATTCCTCATCTGTATCAGCTACAAGACAAACATTGATAACTTTTGAGAAGTGTGTAAGGTCTGCTCCCTTTCCACTCATATCAATTAATCCATCCCCAAAACTTCCCCAGTGTTTTCCTACTGCTAATACACTGGTATTTTTAAGAGCATGAGTTCTACCATCTCCTGCAACACTAACTCCACCTGTTACACCTGGAAAAACTGGTTTCCCATCTAATCTACATCTAGGTTCAACAGCATCCTTTACAGGAACGATTCTCTTATTTTCACCAGGTCTTGCGATAACAATGTCAGCTTCGGTAATATGCTCATCTTCCATAACATAAGCTAAAGCTTCTTCCTTGTTAATTGTAAGAATACCATTTGCATAAGCTGTAGTATCCCCAAACTTAACATCTTTCACATAAAAATTTCCCAATTCAAGTTTCATTACTTCACCTCTTTTTCGTTTTTTTTTAATCAAGGTTAAAACTCAATCGCATCTACCAATTTCTAATCATGGTAAATTTCTAATCGCGATTAACTTTTTCTATAATAATTTATACCCCATAAAAATTTATAAGTCAACATTATTTTTTAGAGCAAAGTTATTTTTTTATCAAACTCATTGAAAAATATAGAGTTCAGCATAAAAAGTTTTTTCTTCGGCCTCCAAACCTTTTTAAAACAAATTGTTTTGTTTTGAATCTTTTTATATTTTTTACGAGAAATTTATAATCTATACGGTATAGGGAGAATATTTTTTATTCTATTACGGCAGTTACAAAAAATTATAATGAAGTTGTTTAATCAGAATTGTGAAACAAATAACTCTATTTTGAATTTTTACAGCTGTAAAAATATTGTCTATCGGTAGATCAAAAAGGAAAGGATAGGAGGAGAGGGATGGTTTAAAATAAAATAATTCATAAAAATTGTTTTTATTTTGGAATTTTTATTATATACTTAATAATAACTAGATTAATTTTACAGGAGAGAGAAGATGACCAGACAAGAACGAAAATTAAGTGTCAAAAGACTTTTTATAGATGCTACCATGACCATTATTCAAGAGGAAGGCTTAGAAGAAGTCAGCATAAGAAAGGTTGCCAAGATCACTGGCTACAACAGTGCAACCCTTTATACATATTTTAAAAATTTAGATCATTTAATCCTTTTAGCTTCTATAAAGTTTTTAAAGGAGTATATAACCGGGTTAGATACCTATACTGCAGAGGCTGCAGACCCCTTGGAGGAAGCTATTCTTATTTGGGAATTTTTTTGTAAGTGCTCCTTTGAAAAACCGGAGATCTATAAATCTATATTTTTTTCTAATATAGATTTCAATAGGAAGGATTTTGAAAACTACTATGAGATAAAGGAATTTTATAAGATCTATCCAGAGGAGATAACGACCTCCTTTGCTAAGTTTCATCGTATGATCTTAAAACTAGATATCTATGAGAGAAATAAAATCCTTTTGGTAGAGATAGCTCGTGAAAAGTTGATTTCTCCCAGCAATGTAACCACTGTCAATGATATGCAGGTGCTTATCTATAAGGGACTGCTTGAGGAGGCTACAAAAGCTGAAAACTTTCATAGGCGTAAAGTTTTATGTAATAGAGCTATCAAATACATAAAAAACTGCTATAAGTTATTTGTCTTGGAGGAGTGTAGATTATTAAAGTAAATTAAAAGAGGGATAGTTTTAAACTATCCCTCTTTTAATTCCTGGTTATAGAAATAAATATGTCTATCTATTCAGGTATCTGTTATGAATTTTTTCATATTTTAGATTTGTATTCTCTCCATGTCCCGGATAGATGGTGATATCATTGGGGTATGTTTTGATTTTTTTCAGACTTTCCTTCATCTGTTCCTTATTGCTCAGTTGTGTATTGGTGATACCTATAGTTTTTTTGAACAAAAAATCTCCTGTAAACATCACTTTCTCTGCCATAAAATAATAGATAATGGAGCAGGTGGTATGGCCCGGGGTATCTATTACAAAAAATTCAAAATCTTCTATATTTTGCTTACCCTCATCTAGATATTTTATATCGATCTTATCTATATCAAACCTTGTTTTTATTCCATATTTTTTTATAGTATAATCAAAGTTTGCATCCATTATATAATTAGGCCGGCTGGAACTGAGGTAAACAGGAGTATGATATTTTTCTACAAATTTTTCTACTCCCAGCAGGTGATCCCAGTGGGTGTGGGTCAACAAGATCCCCAATACATTTAACTGGAATCTTTCTATATACTTATCTATACTGTCAAAGTCGCTTAAATCCACGATTAAACAGTCGTTGCCCTTTATCAAAATATAGTTATTGTTTTCAATTATCCCGCAAGTAATTTTTTCTATTTTCATAAAAAATCTCCTAATTTTAAATTATTAGACGTAGACTTTAAAGTACAATCTGTGTCAATTTTTTATTTTTTCCCTTAATTTTTGTTTTTCATCCTCTGAAATAAAAGCTGCTTCGACACTGTTTAAATATATATCTGTATATTCTCCTTTTTTCAGATCAAAAGCTCTGTCTATTTGGACACATTCCTTGGTCATGGTGGTGTCTGAAACAGTTCTGTTGTCTGTATTTAATGTTATCATAATTTCGTCATTATAGAAATCATATATTGGATGTTCCCCATAATTTTTTACAGCCTTGGTCTGTACATTGCTTGTAGGACAGATTTCTAAAGGGATCTTTCTCTCCTTTACCAAATTATAAGCTTCTCTGTTGTTAGTTATAAATACCCCGTGTCCAATCCTTTCCGCTCCTAACAATTCAATTGCATCGGTAACATTTTCGCCTATACCTGTTTCTCCTGCATGGATGGTTATCCTATATCCGTATTCCCTGGCTTTTTTCATGGGCTGAATAAATTTATGACAAAATCCTGCCACTTCTCCACCGCAAAGATCCACTGCAACAACTCCTTGCCCTATGAACTGCTTTCCCTCCTCGACTATTTTCATAGCTGATTCAGCTGAGAGATGTCTCATACAGGATAAGATATAGTTCCCTTTTATATCATATTTTTTCTCTGCTCTTCTCATCCCGCACAGGACACTCTGGATTATCTCCACTGTAGTCAAGCCCTGTTTAGTATGCTGCTGAGGAGCAAATCTTATCTCTATATATTTTATATTTTCCATGGCAGCATCTTCCATAAGCTCAAAAGATACCCTCTCTAAATTTTTTTTAGTCTGCATCACAGCTATCGGCAGGTCAAAACATCTAAGATATTCATCCAGTGAACTGCAGCTTAAAGGGGCAGTCAGCTGCTCTCTGATATCTTCCAAACTTTGAGTTAATTCCAGCCTGTCTTTTTTTATTATATCCAAAACTGTTTCTGCTCTTAAACTTCCATCTAAATGGCAGTGCAGATCTATTTTTGGCATCTTGTTATAATTCATTCTTATTCCTCCTGTTATTTCGATCCGATCTATAGATTTCTGAGCAATAAAAAAATTCCTATTACAAAGAAAGCTGTATAAACAGACCCTCTTCGTAATCAGGAATTATAGGTACCTGGTAGAAACCTCCAAACCATATTATTGGAGTTATACGACATTAAATTATTTATAACATTTTAACAGTTATTTTACTTTATGTCAATTATGCCTGATTTTTTTCGATGATCAATTCCTCATAACCTGTATTTAAATCCATCTTCCTATAGAACTTATAATCTTCTAAAATTTCTATGACCAGCTCACATGTTGTATTGACTATATTCCCCTCTACAAGATGCCCGCCAAAACTAATCCCATCTGAATCACTACAGCTTATGTGCATATGAACACCTTTGGGAGAGATGGTTCCATTCAATGAAAGGATCTCCAGGTTCTCTTTAATCTCTTTAATACTTATACCATCAGCTACTCTAAACCTGGCCTTTGATACACAGCCTACAGAGGAAAGGATAACTCCTGCTTTTATTTGTTCTGCCTTAACTATTCTTTCTATTTCAACTTTTAAATCCATACCCTCAGTCAATCTAACAGCATATATCTTCATTTCATCTCCTTTTTAATACATTTTAAACTTAATGCTACTATATTTAAGAAAAATTTACAAGCTTAAAAATTTATTCAGCCGGCGATCTTTATTCATTACTTTCTTCCTATAATCATTGAATAGTATGATTTGTGAGGTTCCCCGGTCTTTATATCGATGACATCTGGATCATGCTCTATAATCTTAAATCCCTTAAGGTATTTTCTTATGTCGTTTGCCTCGAATATATGAGGCTCCAACTCAACAGTTTCATCCCCGTCAAAACGAATCCTGATCTCCTTGGGATGTTCCAGGGCTTTTTTTGACCCCGGCTCCAAAAACTCATAGCCGGCACCCTCCAATATTTTTTTGATTTCATCGATTAGTCTCAAATCTATCATCCTCCTTTTGTTTTACTTCGATATATTCTTATAAGTTTTTATTAAAAAAGCCGCCTCAGAGGCAGCTAAGGGAGAGAGAGTTACATTATTTTTTTCGATAAGTTTGGCAGTCTACCTCATTCCCTACAACCGACATGTGGATCCCGGATGCAGTGCATTCCAAAGAACTGTTAAAAGAACATGAATCTACCTTACATGAACCTACTCCACCGGAAATATCATTGAATCCAGCCTTCTGAGAGCCAGCCATAAATGTATCGCAACAGGCTGTCTTGTCTCCTATATTTATAGCAGGGGTATGGCATTGTTTATTTTTATTATATACACAACTTTCAGCATTGCAGTCAAATATCTTTGTAATATCCATATTTTATCCTCCACGACTCTCTCTCATATTTTATATACACCCTTCCTCTTTATTTCCTTCAATTAAATCAACACATATTTTTTAGATATCTTACCGCCTCTAGGATGTACAGTTAAAATGTTTTATTTATTCCTGAACTGTCAATTTAAATCAGAAATGTGTTGTTTTTTCAAAAAAGTCAGGAGATACAATTGAAGGTGTAGGAGGGATGATTTTTTAAAAGTCCCAAAACATTTAATTTTAAAAATGTTTTAAAGGAAATAATATGTTATTTATCTATAATTAAAGAGAGGCAGATGATAAAATGAGCTTGAAAAAATTAAGTTGATTACCGAGACGGATCAATTAACTAAAATTTAGGGAGGTTGTTATGGGACCAAATACTAATAAAAGTTATATTCCTTCTTATTTTATTCTTTTTATTGGATTTTTACTATCCTGTTTAATGTTTTATGAAGTTAGAATTTTAGAAAATAAATTTGCTCAGTATAAGTTTAAAGAAGAAAGAGAGAATTATTTAACTATTTTAAATTCAGAATTAATTAAAAAAATAACTATCTTAAATACAGTAAAACAATTATTTTTATCTTCTAAAAGTGTAGATAGAGAAGGATTTAAAACTTTTACAAATTTTTTTTTAGAAGACAATAAAAAGGTTCAGGCTCTTTTGTGGGTACCTTTAGTCAAAAGTGATGAAAGGAATAGATATGAAAGATTAGCTCGAAAAGAAGGGTATAAAAATTTTAAATTTACTGAGATAGGAAATTCCGGTGAAATCCAAAAAAGAGAAAAATCCTTTCAATATTATCCTGTATATTACATTGAACCTCTCAGAGGAAATGAAGGTATTTTGGGATTGGATTTATATTCTAATAAAAATAGAGCGGAAGCAATTTTAAATTCATTAAAAATTGGGGAAATAATAGGAACATCAAAAATTAAATTAGTTCAAGGAAAAGAAGAAAAAAATGTATTTTTTATTTTAAACCCTATATATAAAAAAGGATTTAGTTCTAAAGGTGATATATTAGGTTTTATTGCAGGAATTTTTAAAATCGACGATCTTATAAATTCTTCTTTAGATCTATTAATAAAAAATAACTTAGATTTTCAGATCTATGATGCCGCAGAAGATAAAAACACCGAAATTTATACGACTAAAGATTATTCTAAAAAATTAAAGTTATATCAATTTTCAGATCTCTATTTTGAAGATTCTATAGATTTTACAAATCGAAATTGGAAAATTAGATTTATACCTGGAAAATCATTTTTCTTAAATAAATTTATAAAATGGGATTGGACAATTTTTGTTTTTTTAAACATAATAACTGTAATATGGAGTAGGCGTGTCTATAAAAAAATTAAATATACTAATAAAATAGGAGATTTAATGGAAAAATCTGCAGAATCTGAAAAAAAATTAAAGTTATTTGCTCAAATTTTAGAAAATACACCTGAAGGTGTAATAGTTACAAATAGATACAATAAAATTATTTCTGTCAATAATTCATTTTTAAAAAATACTGGATATTTAAAAAAAGATGTAATTGGATATGATCCTAAAATTTTAAATTCAAATCATCATAAGCCGTTTTTCTATAAAGAAATGTGGAAATCTATTAAGTCCAAAGGGGGTTGGCAGGGCGAAATATGGGACAGGAAAAAAAATGGTGAAATTTCCCCTGAATGGTTGAATATAATAACAATACGAAATAATAAAAAAAAGATTGATTATCATATTGGTATATTTTCAGATCTTTCAAACCAAAAACATATAAGAAACCAAATTCAGCATCTAGCGCATTATGATTCATTAACAGACCTTTCAAACAGAGAATTATTTAATAGCAGAGCAAAAAGTTTAATTATAAACGCTGATGCAGATAAAACAAGGATGGCTTTTCTGTTTTTAGATTTAGACAGATTTAAAAATATAAATGATACTTTAGGACATTCTTCAGGTGATGAACTTTTAATAAAAGTTGCTAAATCTCTAAAAAAAATAACACTTAAAAATGAAATCATCGCAAGATTTGGTGGCGATGAATTTGTGATCCTGAAACCATCTTTCGATTTTATAGATGATTTAAATACGCTGATAACAAATATATTAAATGTGTTTGAATCTCCCTTTAATATTGATGGAAAAGATCTTTTCGTCACTACTAGCATAGGTATAAGCCTTTATCCTCTAGATGGTGAATCTTTAAACGAGCTTATCAAAAATGCGGATACAGCAATGTATTTTGCTAAAAAATCCGGAAGAAATACTTATAAATTTTATACAGAAAATATGAATTCTAAATTTATGAAAAATCTTGATCTTGAAAATAAAATGAGAGAAGCATTAAAAAATGAAGAATTTTACCTGGAGTATCAACCACAAGTAAATACAGTTACAAAAAAAATTGTTTCTTGTGAAGCACTTATTCGTTGGAAAAATCCTCAATTTGGGATTGTTTCCCCGAATGAATTTATAGGTATAGCAGAAGAGAGTGGACTTATAGTTCCTATGACAAGATGGATTTTGGAAAAAGTTTTCTCGGAAGTAAAAAAAATTATCGAGATAGATCCAAATATCTATCTATCTATTAATATTTCTGGATATCAGATAAAACATAGTAATTTACCTAAAATGATTGAAGATGTTTTAGATAAAGAAAAAATAGATTTGAAACATATAGAACTCGAGTTAACAGAATCTACACTAATGGATGATGTATCAAAGAATATAGAAACTATGTTAAAATTAAAAGATTTAAAAATTAAATTAGCGATAGATGATTTTGGGACCGGTTATTCATCTTTAAGCTATCTTAAAAAATTTCCTATAGACAGATTGAAAATAGATAAAAATTTTATAGATGGAATTGTAACTAATGAAGAGGATAAAATAATAGTTAAAACAATAATTTCAATGGCACATAATTTAGGTTTTAAAGTTGTAGCGGAAGGTGTAGAAACAAAAAAACAATTTGATTTTTTAAAAAGTTATAAATGTGATCAAATACAAGGATATTATTTTAGTAAACCTGTATCTATAGAAAAAATTCAAGAATATTTAGAAAAAAATACATTTAATTTATTAAAATAGAAAAAATCCTAATTTTATTAGGATTTTTTTTGGCCAAACCTTTTTGCTATAGTAGTTCTTAACTACAAGGTTTTTTATTGTTAGGGAAAGAAGTGATTTTCTCACTTATTTATTTGAGCATTCTTTTATTTAGTATTTTTTAATGATTTGTTTTCAGAGGTTTTAAAGTTTTGTCCTCGATTATTTTATTTTTTTAATAGAAACAATAATTAAGTATAAAAACAAATTCTTATTTGTTTTAATTTAATTAACATATTTTGAATACGAAAGAATGAGATATATTGG